>CAMAWF010000078.1 GCA_945861895.1 Rhizobium sp. Q54 | reverse complement strand
CGATGAAGGCGAGGCTGTGGTGGCGCGCATTGACGTGAAAAAAATAAGCGCGAAACGGCCGCAGGATGAAGTCGCTGGGCTTGAAGCCGAGCACGTCCTGATAGAATGGGAGCACATCCTCGATCCGCTCGCAGGTGAGCACCGCATGTCCCATGCCGAGCGGCCCGGTGCGGAAACCTGAGATCGAGCGGCCGGGCTTGAAGGTTTCCGTCGTGGTTTCGGCGCCGTGAAAAATCTCGACGCGATTGCCGACCGGGTCGTTGAAAACGATCAGGTCCTTGACGCGGCGTTCGTCCGCCAATGCGCGCGAACTGCGGGCAACTTGAATGCCCGTCGCCTCGATGCGCGCCGCGATACGCTCAAGCGCGGCTGCATCGGAGACTTCCCAGCCATAAAAGCCCGCGCCCTCGGCGCCGTCTTCCTGCACGATCACGCGCTGCTTGCGGTCGTCCATGCGGAAGGCGAGCGTCGCGCGGCTGCGATCGACAAGCTGAAGTCCGAGGAAGCGCGACCCGTAGGCGGCCCAGTCCTCAAGGCTCTTGGCGTGCACCCCGATATAGCCAAGCGATTGCAGTTCCATCGTGGGTTCCTTGGCGAGCGCGCCGGAATGTAGCACAGAGCATGATCCCGAAAAGTGGGAACCGGTTTTCGGAAAAGATCATGCTCAAACAAAGCATGATCCCGAAAATGCCTACCCCCGGGCTTGACCCGGGGGTGGCAACCGGTTTCCGGAAAAGATCAGCCGCGGCCCGGGTGCGAAGCCTGCGCGTCCTGCAGCGCTTTCCACACGCGGGCGGGCGAAGCCGGCATGTCGATGTGCGTGATGCCGCGCTCAAGCAGCGCATCGGCGATGGCGTTCATCACCGAGGCAAGCCCGCCGGCGCAGCCCGCCTCGCCGCAGCCCTTGGTGCCGAGCGGATTGCTCTTCGCCGGCACCGGGTGACTGGCCAGCGCGAATTCCGGCGCGACCGCGGCGCGCGGCATCGCATAGTCCATGTAGGAGCCGGTGAGGAGCTGGCCTTCCGCGTCGTATTCGGCGTTTTCCATCAGTGCCTGGCCGATACCCTGCACGACGCCGCCGTGCACCTGGCCATCGACCAGCAGCGGATTGATCACCGTGCCGAAATCGTTGACGGCTGCGTATTTCACCACCGCGACCACGCCGGTCTGTGGGTCGATCTCCACCTCGGCCACATGGCAGCCATTGGGAAACGCCGACGGGACCGGCTCGGTTGCGTGGCGCACGTCGAGCGAAGTTGGAACGCCGTCGGGCAATTTCAGTCCGCCGCGCAGGCGCGCCGCCAGTTCCATGATGCCGATGGCGCGGTCGGTGCCGGCAATCACAAAGCGGCCTTGGGCAAATTCGATGTCGCCGGCGGAGGCTTCCAGCACATGCGCGGCGATTTGCCTGCCTTGCGCGATGACCTTTTGCGAGGCTTCGACAATGGCGGTGCCGCTCGCCGTGATCGAGCGCGAGCCGCCGGTGCCGCCGCCGGCGATCAGTTCGTCGCTGTCGCCTTGCAGCAGGCGGATGCGTTCGAACGGAACGCCAAGCTTTTCGCTCAGCACCTGCGCGAACGGCGCGGCGTGGCCTTGGCCGTAATCGAGCGTACCGGTGATAATGGTCACGCTGCCATCGGGCTCGAAGCGGATGCCGCCCATCTCCTTGTTCGGCGGTGCGGTCACTTCGAGAAAGCAACCGAGGCCCAGCCCGCGCAGCTTGCCGCGCTTCTTGCTTTCGCGCTTGCGCTTGGCAAAGCCCTTCCAGTCGGAAAACTCGATCGCGTGCTTTAACACGGCGGGGAAGTCGCCGCTGTCGTATTTCATGCCGGAGGCGGCGTCGTAGGGCATTTCCTTCGGCCGCACGAAATTGCGGCGGCGGAGTTCCAGCCGGTCGATATTCATTTCGCGCGCCGCGGTGTCGATCAGCCGCTCCATGTAGTAATTGCCTTCCGGGCGGCCGGCGCCGCGATAGGCCGACACCAGTGTCGTGTTGGTGAACACGCATTTCGTCGCGACTTCGATCAGCGGCGTGCGGTAGACGCTGGCGACGTTCTTCACCGCATTGACGGTCGACATCAGCGGCGCCACCGGTGCGAGATAGGCGCCCATATTGCCAAAACCTGTAAGCCGCAGCGCCAGGAACTTGCCCTCCGCATCGAGCGCAAGCTCCGCGGTCATCTCATGGTCGCGGCCGTGATGATCGGACACGAAGCTGCCGGAGCGCTCGTCGGTCCATTTCACCGGCCGGCCGAGAGCGCGCGCGGCATGCAATATGCAAATGTATTCGGGATAGACCGCGGCCTTCATGCCGAACGAGCCGCCGACATTGCCGGTGAGCACGCGCACTTTGTCGGCGGGCGCGGCGAGAATATCCATCAGCTGGTTCTTCATGCCGAAGACGCCCTGGCTTTCGGAATGCAGCGTCCAGCGCCCGGCGGCGGCGTCGTAAATCCCGATCGCCGCGCGCGGCTCCATCGCGCTCACAACCAGGCGCGTGTTGCGCAGCGCGAGCCTTGTTACATGCGCGGCCTGGGCGAAGGCGGCCGCGGTTTTTTCGGCATTGCCGTAATGGTAGTCGAGCGCGACGTTGCCCGGCACATTGTCGTAGAGTTGCGGGGCGCCGTTGCGCGCGGCTGCGCTTGCGAGCGTGACCGCCGGCAGCGGCTCGATGTCGAGCGCCACGGCCTCGGCGGCATCCTTCGCCTGCTGCAAGCTCTCCGCCACGACGCAGGCGACTGGGTCGCCGACAAAACGCACTTTGTCGCCCACCAAGGCCGGACGCGGCAGATAGCGCAGCGGGCTGCCGTCGCGATTTTTCAGCGGCAGCGCGCATTTGAGCGGGCCATAGGCGGCCAGATCAGCGGTGAGATAGATGCCGAGCACGCCCGGCATCGCGCGCGCGGCTTGCGTATCGATGGCGCGGATGATGCCGTGCGCGTGCGTGCTGCGCACGATCGCGGCATAGGCCTGGCCGGGCAGGGCGACGTCGTCGGTGTAGCGGCCTTGCCCGCGCACCAGCGTCGGGTCCTCGGTGCGCGGCACCGGCTGCCCGATGCCGAATTGCTTCAACGCCAAGGCGGCTTCGTTGGTTCTATCGTCCATGCACAAGTGGGGCTGGGGGTGGATTGAGGGCCTCAGATAACGGACCGCGGCCGGTTCGACAAGAACGCCGTGATCCCGGCTGGGTTGCGTGGGACGCCGCCGCTGTTACACTTTCCGCGATCGGATGGAACACGCCGTGCCGTGGAGCCCAGGGGGCTTCGGCATGGCAGGAAGGCTTAAAATATGAGCGGAGAGGCCCGGGACAGCCTTGGCCTCGACCCTGCCAATCGGGCGCCGCGGCGGCGGGCCCGGTGGGGTCGGCGATCGCCGCGTGGTGCGTTCGATGGCGGTTCGGACGGCACCGATCGCGGCGGTCCGACCTATGCGGCGCTCGATCTCGGCACCAACAATTGCCGACTGCTGGTGGCCCGCCCGACCGGCGATAGCTTCCGCGTGGTCGATGCTTTTTCACGCATCATCCGGCTCGGCGAGGGCGTCTCGGCCTCCGGCCGGCTGAGCGAGCCGGCGATCGAGCGGGCAATCGAGGCGCTTGGCATCTGCCGCGACAAAATGAAAAATCGCGGCGTCTCGCGCGCGCGGCTGATCGCCACCGAAGCCTGCCGCACTGCGCTTAACGGCGAAGAATTTCGCGCCCGCGTGGTCGAGCAGGTCGGGCTGACGCTGGAAATCATCGACCGCGAGACCGAAGCGACGCTCGCCGCCACCGGCTGCACGCCACTGATGGATCCACAGGCCGCCGGCGTGGTGCTGTTCGATATCGGCGGCGGCTCTTCCGAACTGGTCCGCCTCGGCCGTCCGCTACCGGCGCGGCGCGGGCCGCCGCCGCCGCAGATCCGCGGCTGGATTTCGCTGCCGCACGGCGTGGTGACGCTGGCCGAGCGCCACGGCGGAACCAACGTGACGCGCGAGATTTATGAGGGGATGGTGGCCGAGATCGCGGCGCTGATCGCGCCGTTCGCCGCGGCGCACGCCAGCGGCCTCGACGGCATCCATATGCTCGGCACATCGGGCACGGTGACGACGATTGCCGGCGTGCATCTCGATCTTGCGCGCTACGACCGCCGCCGCGTCGATGGCTGCTGGATGAGCGCGGAGGAAATCAATGGGGTGTGCGAAAAGCTTATCGCCATGAGCTATGAGCAGCGGGTGGCGAGCCCCTGCATCGGCGCCGAGCGCGCCGACCTGGTGCTCGCCGGCTGCGCCATCCTGGAGGCGATCCGCCGCGCCTTCCCGTGTCCGCGCCTGCGCGTGGCCGACCGCGGATTGCGCGAGGGCATGCTGGTGCAAATGATGCGCGAGGACGGCGTCTGGGGCGCGCCGCATGCGGCCGCCTCGTGAGCGCAGGCGGCAAGCGCGGCTCGCGCGCGAAAGACGGCACGCGCAAGCTCAAGGTCCGCGTCAAGACCGGCAAGAACCGTTCGCTCTCGTCCAAACTGTGGCTTGAGCGTCAGCTCAACGACCCCTACGTCGCCCGCGCCAAGCGCGAGGGCTACCGTTCGCGCTCGGCCTTCAAGCTGATCGAAATCGATGACAAGCACCGCGTGCTCAAGGGCGGCGCGCGCGTGGTCGATCTCGGCGCCGCGCCCGGCGGCTGGAGCCAGGTGGCGGCAAAGCGCACCCGCGCGCCGGGCAAAGGACGCGTGATCGCCATCGATGTGCTCGCGATCGAAGCGATCGACGGGGTCGAGTTCCTGCAGCTCGATTTTCTCGATCCCGCGGCGCCCGGCCGCTTGAAGGAGATGCTGGCTGGCCCGGCCGACGTGGTGCTCTCCGACATGGCCGCCAATACCACCGGCCACCGCAAGACCGATCATCTCAAGATCATGGCGCTGGTGGAAGCGGCGGCGGAATTCGCGCGCGAAGTGCTCGCACCGGGCGGGGTCTTTCTCGCCAAGGTGCTGCAAGGCGGCACTGAGGCGTCCTTGCTTGCAGCGCTCAGGCGGGATTTCGCAAGCGTGAAGCACGTCAAGCCCGCCGCAAGCCGCGCGGATTCGGCCGAGCTTTATCTGCTGGCGAGCGGATACAGGGGCTGAAAGCTAACGGCGATAGCGCCGGTCGCGCTCGTTCCAGACGTCGGAAAATTTTGGCCGTTTCTGCGGGTAATTAATCACTCGCGCGGACTTTGACCGGTTGTTTTTCACGCTTGCCGATTTCGAGCGCTTGTCCGTCGTGCGCAAATTCTTCTGGCGGGAGTTTTTCTCCTGCTTGGCCGACAGTTTTTTGTTCTTCTCCGGCTTGTCCGACAGCCGCTGCTTGCGTTCGCTTTTTTCCACAGCGCGCTCTTTATTGCCGCTCTTGTCTGAGGCGCGTTCACGCTCGCTGTTCTTGCCGGATGCCTTGTCCTTGCCGCCGGGCGCCTCCGTCGTAACGCGCGCCAGCGCCATGCGGGCGTCGGCGAGCTGCGGGTCGCGCGCCAGCGCGAGCTTGTAATCGGCGGCTGCCATCGTGCGCTCTTGCAACTGCTCGCGCGCCAATCCGCGCTGGTAATAGACCGCGGCATCCTTCACATCTTGGCGGATCGCGGCGTCGAAATCGGAAACCGCGCCGGTGAAATCGCCCTTTGTCTTTTTCAGCAAGCCGCGCTCGTAAAGACTTGCGCCATGATTGGCATTGCGGCTGAGCGCCGCGTTGAAGTCGGTCAATGCGCTGTCGACCTCGCCCTTCATCCGGCGGGCGGAACCGCGCTGGTAATACAACATCGCCGCCTGCGGATCGCGGCGGATTGCCTGGCTCAGATCGTCGATCGCCTTGGCGTGGTCACCGCGCGCCTTCCAGATCAGGCCGCGCTCGCGATAGGGGCCGGCGCTGTTCTCGCCGAGTTCGATGGCGCGGTTGAGATCCGCTAAGGCGCGGTTGGCGTCGTTTTTTGCGGCCCATAGCTGGCTGCGTTCGGCATAGGCGAAGGCGTTGCCGGAGTCGGCCTTGATCGCCTTGTCAAGATCGGCGGCTGCGCGGGCATGATCCTTCTTCCGGCTCCAGGCGCCGCCGCGGATCGCCAGCGCCGCGGAATCCTCCGCCTGCGTCTTGAGGACGGTGGCGGAGTCCGAGAAGGCGCCGTTGATATCGCCGTCTTCCAGCCGCAGCCGGCCGCGCACTTTGATGAAATCGAGATTCCAGTTGAGCTTGATAGCGTTGTTGATGTCCGACAGCGCGCGTTTGCGGTCGCCTTTGTCGGCATAGGCCAGCGCGCGCAATTTGTATGTGGTGGAAAAATTATGGTCGGCGGCGACGGCACGATCGTAGGCCGCGATGGCCTGGTCGAAATCGCCCTTGCGGCGCAGGATCGCCGCTTGCGCCACATGCGCATCGATTTTGCGCGGATCGAGCCGCGTAGTCTCCACATAGTCCGCCAGCGCCCGGTCGATATCGCCGGAGGCTTCGCGCGCTTCCGCCCGCAGCATGAAATTGCTGGCCAGCCGCGGCTCCATGCGGATCGCTTCGTTGAAATCCACAACCGCGCGGGCGTAGTCGCGCTGGCGCAGATAGAGCTGGCCGCGCCCGGCATAGGGGCTGGCGCGCTTGGCGCCAAGGCTGATCGCCTTGGCGTAATCCTCCAATGCGCCGTCGACATGGCCGAGACTGCTGCGCACCGTGGCGCGGTTGATATAGGGGGAGGCGGTGGCGGGATCGAGCCTGATCGCGGAGTCGTAATCGGAAATGGCGCGGCCGAAATTGCCGCGGGCATACCAGGCATTGCCGCGGTTCTGGAACGCCGCCGGCATGTCGGGCGATAGGTGGATAGCTTTGTCGAGATCGGCGATGGCGTGCGCGATGTCGCCGCGGTCGAGATAGGCGAGGCCGCGCAGGCTATAGGCGGCGGCGGCTGCCTTGCTGTTTGCGCCGGATTGCAGCAGGCGGGTGCAGGCGGCAATCCGGCCGGCCGGGTCGGCTTCCTGCTGGTTGGCGCAGGCCTTTGCGGCGGCGCTTTGTGCGGCGGCCGGCTGGCCCATAGCCAAAAGGCAGGCCGCCAAAACGGCAGGGCAGGACCAAAGATGCCAATTTGGCCGTCTCTTACGCATCCGCATTTACCTTAACTATTTACCTTAACTTGGAAAAATACACGGCGGACCAATGACTTGTCCAGTGATCAAGGCTGCAACATGGTTAACGCCGCAACCCCGGATGGCGCTTAGATTCGGCTCTGTGGCGATGCGCGGCGGGATGCGTGCGTGGCAGAAACGCCCGCCCGGCGGCGATTTACCTCGGAGCAGCCATCCCCAGACCGTCTAGGAATCGTGCGGCCCCCATGCTACCCACCGTCGCCAACCCAAAAGCGGGCCGCTGCTGTCGGGCGAGGGACGCCATTTCCCTCGCAAACGGGCCAATATCCCTATCGACAGCCTGGCCGGGCCCGCGGATTGCGGGCGAACGGGAGTTGGCGATGGTGATTAAATTCAACGAGGCCCCGCGCGAGGCTTTCACTTTCGACGACGTGCTGCTCAGGCCCGGCTTGTCGGAGGTGATGCCGGCCGACGTGGATATCCGCTCCCGCATCACCAAATCCATCGCCGTCAATATCCCGATCATCGCTTCCGCCATGGACACGGTGACGGAATCGCAAATGGCGATTGCCATGGCGCAGGCCGGCGGCATTGGCGTCATTCACCGCAATCTCGAACCGGCTGAGCAGGCGGCGCAGGTCCGCCAGGTGAAGAAATTCGAATCCGGCATGGTGGTGAATCCGGTCACCATCGAGCCGCAGGCTACGCTCGCCGATGCGCTCGCGCTGATGAAGGATCACCGGATTTCCGGCATCCCGGTGGTCGAACGCGCCGCCAATGGCGGGCCGGGCAAGCTCGTCGGCATTCTCACCAACCGCGACGTGCGCTTCGCGACCGATCCGCGCCAGAAGGTCGCCGAGCTGATGACCAAGGATAAGCTGGTTACCGTGCGCGAGGCGGTCGGCCAGGAGGAGGCGAAGCGGCTGCTGCATCAGCATCGTATCGAAAAGCTGCTGGTGGTCGATAGCCAATACCGCTGCGTCGGCCTCGTCACCGTCAAGGACATGGAAAAGGCGGTGGCCAATCCCAATGCCTGCAAGGACGACCAGGGCCGCTTGCGCGTGGCCGCCGCGACCACGGTCGGCGACAAGGGTTTTGCACGCACGGAAGCGCTCATCGCCGCCGGCGTCGATCTCGTCGTGGTCGACACCGCGCACGGTCATTCCAAGCTCGTGCTCGCCGCGGTCAACCGCATCAAGAAATTGTCGAACGCCGTGCAGGTGATCGCCGGCAACATCGCCACCGCCGAGGGCGCCAAGGCGCTGATCGATGTCGGCGCCGACGCCATCAAGGTCGGTATCGGGCCGGGCTCGATCTGCACCACGCGCATCGTGGCCGGCGTCGGCGTGCCGCAGCTCACCGCCATCATGGACAGCGTCGAGGCTGCGCGCGCGAGCGGCATTCCGGTGATCGCCGACGGCGGCATCAAATATTCCGGCGATCTCGCCAAGGCGCTGGCGGCCGGCGCCGATTGCGCCATGGTCGGCTCGCTGCTGGCCGGCACCGACGAGACGCCGGGCGAGGTGTTTCTGTATCAGGGCCGGTCGTACAAGACCTTCCGCGGCATGGGCTCGGTCGGCGCGATGGCGCGCGGCTCCGCCGATCGCTATTTCCAGCAGGACATCAAGGACACCCTCAAGCTGGTGCCGGAAGGCGTCGAGGGTCAGGTGCCCTACAAGGGCGCGGCGGCGACCGTGCTGCATCAACTCGCCGGCGGCTTGCGCGCGGCAATGGGCTATGTCGGCGCCAAGGACCTCGCCGAATTGCACAAGAAGGCGGAATTCGTTCGCATCTCCAACGCGGGCTTGCGCGAAAGCCACGTCCACGATGTGCTGATTACGCGCGAAAGCCCGAATTATCCGAGCCAGGTGTGAGTTCGAGACCGAAGCGAACCGAAGCCGATCCATTCGCGTCCGTGCGCGCGGCGACCGATGCGCACCGCGCCGTGCACGGCTGCGGCGCCTATCCATATTCGAACGGCGCATTGCTCGGCGCCTTGGCGGGCGCCGCCAATGCGCGGCGCATCCTCGAACTCGGCACTGCATTGGGTTACACGGCGCTGTGGTTCGCGCATGGCGCGCCCGACGCGGTCGTCGATAGCGTGGAGCGCGATGAGGAACATGTGCGGATCGCGCGCGAGCACGTCACCGCGAACGATCTCGACGGCCACGTCATCGTTTATCATGGCGATTTTGCCGATGTGTTGAGCGGTTTCGATTCCGGATACGACGTCGCGTTCTTCGACGGCTTTACGCCGTCGCCGCCGGTGCTCAAGACCATGCGCGCTCTGCTGCGCACGCGCGGCGTGCTCATCAGCGCCAATCTCACCCACAGCGGCAAGGAGACGGAAGCCTACCGCGCCGGCTTGCTCAACCGGAAAGTGTGGCTCACGGCTTTCGTCGGGCCCGAGGCTGAGACCGCGATCAGCATTAAGTTGTGAAGGCGCGTTAGGTTGAGTTAAAGCAACGGCAGCAAGGAAAATCATGTCCATCCAAACCATTCTGCTGCCGCTGTTCGCCCAGGTTGCGCTGACCTTGGGGCTGTTGCTGTGGCTGGCCGAGCTGCGGCGGCGGGATTTGATGGGCGGCGCGGTGCGCCTCTCGCAGATCGCCATGCGCGAGCCGAACTGGTCGCCGCGCGCGATGCAGGCGAGCTACGCCTTCAGCAACCAGTTCGAAGTGCCAGTGTTGTTTTACCTGCTTACCGTGCTGGTCGTCATCACCCGGCAGGCCGACACGCTGTTTGTGATCTTGGCGTGGATATTCGTAGCACTGCGCATCCTGCAGGCATGGGTCTACATCACTGCGAATAATGTGCGCTACCGCGGCGGCTACTACTTCGTCGGAGCGATCGTGCTGATCGTCATGTGGATTATTTTCATCGCCCGCATATTGATTGCGGCGCCATGACGCCGGGCGCGCGGCTTGCCGCCGCGATCGAAGTCTTCGGCAATATCGAGACGCAACGGCGGCCGGCGGCTGCGGTGCTCAAAGAATGGGGTACCTCGCATCGTTTCGCCGGCTCGGGCGACCGCGCGGGCGTGGCGGGTCTCGTTTACGACGCGCTGCGGCGGCGCGCATCGAGCGCCTGCATCATGGGCGAAGAAACTCCGCGCGCGATTCTGCTCGGCATGTTGAAGCGCGAGCGCGGGCTTGACGCCGATGCGATTGCAAAACTCGCCGACGGCGCCGGTTATTCACCGGAGCCTTTGACGGCGCAGGAGCGCGCGCGGCTGGAGGCTGCAAATCTCGGCGGCGCACCGGCCTGGGTCGCCGGGGATTACCCGGAATGGCTCGATCCGTATTTCACGCACGTTTTCGGAGAAGAGCGCAGCGAGGAGGGCGCAGCGCTCGCCTCGCGCGCGCCGCTCGATCTGCGCATCAATACGATCAAGCCGGATCATGAGCGAGCAGCGCAGATGCTCGCCGATCTCAATCCCGGACAAACGCGCTGGTCGCCGGTCGGTCTGCGCATCCGGCTTGCCGCCGACGCCAAGAGCCCGGCGATTCATGCCGAACCCGCGTTCCTCAAGGGGCTCATCGAGATTCAGGACGAAGGCTCTCAACTGGCGGCACTTTTCGCCGGCGCGAGACCTGGCGAACAGGTCGTCGATCTTTGCGCGGGCGCGGGCGGGAAAACTTTGGCGCTCGCCGCGATCATGCAGAACAAGGGCCAGATACACGCGACAGACACCGACAAACGCCGGCTAGCGCCGATTCATGAACGGCTGGCGCGTGCCGGCGCGCGCAACGTGCAGGTGCTGACGCCGAAATCCGTCGGCGATGTGCTCAAGCCATTGGAAAGTCGCATGGATCTGGTGCTGATCGACGCGCCGTGTACCGGTACGGGCGCGTGGCGGCGCAATCCGGATGCGAAGTGGCGCATCCGCCCCGGCGCATTGCAGCAGCGCCAGAAAGAGCAGGCGGAAGCGCTTGATCGCGCGGTGACTTTGTTAAAGCCCGGCGGGCGGATCGCCTACGTCACCTGTTCGGTGCTCGACGATGAAAACGGCGCATCGGTGCGGGCGTTTCGCGCGCGGCATCCGGGATTTTCCGTCGTACCGCCGGCGCAAGTCATTGATGTCTTGGGCGAACGCGCGGAGATGTTCAAGCGCGCGGCGCGGCTGACGGACGAGGGACTGTTGATGACGCCGCGCACGACCGACACCGACGGCTTCTTCGTTTGTCTGCTCAAGTCGGCCGATTAGGCGGCGTTGTTCACCCGCTGGTCGGCGATGTTCCACTCTGCAACGGTGGCGAGATCGGTTTCCACCTGCCAGCGACCAATTTTGCCGGGAAGCCGGTCGGCTTCCGCCAGCAGCTTGAGGAAATTCGCGCGCGGGACTTCCCGGAAGCCCATTTCTTCCACGGTCGGCGTCTGCCGCTTGTTGTCGGCGAACATGTAGCCCCACTTGGCGAGGTGCCAATTGAGCAGGCTGAATCCGATTTTCGAACTGTTGGACTCGCGCGCGAACTGCGACTCGATGAGAAAGCAGCCGCCGATCGAAAGCCCGTAGCCGCCGCCGGCAAGTTCGCCCGCCTCGTTCCACACTTCGAACGAATGCGCGAAGCCGGAATCGAACGCCTCGGCATAGGTGCGCATGATGCGTGGCGTGATCCAGGTGAGATGCCATTTTCCCGGGCGGCGCCCGGCGCAGGCTTTGAGCACGCCGTCGAAATCGCGATCGAAAGTGACGCGATAGCGCGCCTTGCGGATATAGGCGCGCATGCGCTTGGAGATGTGGAAGTCGCGGAAGAATAACAGCGAGCGCTGCGCCGGCGACCACCACTTCAGCGGCGCGATATGCGCGAACGGATAAAGCCCGCGGCGCGACGCAGCGAGCAATGTCGGCATCGAAAGGTCATGCACAATTCCGGCAAGCCCATCGTGCAGGTCGGCCTCCGGATCGGGCAGCGCATAGTCCGGCGCCATCAGATCGGTGAGCCAGAGCTTCGCCAGCGCCGGCAGCGCCTTGTGCCGCGGCGGCCGCACCGCCCAGACGGCGCCGAGCGCCCAGCGCTCCAGCCGGTCGCGCGCACTTTCGCGAAACATTTCCGCGCGGCGGGTGGCCTTGCCGCTCGTCTGTGGCAAAGCGAGACTTTCGGTTTCAAATGCCATGTCGGCTCCCGCAAAGGGGCTGTGCAGAACCCCCATCCCTTGCAATTTTCTAAGCGGAGCGGGGCTAACATTGCGTTACTTTGGCAGGCAAAGGACTTGACCCGATGCCCCTCGCGCCGCAAAAGACGGCCCCGGAGCGGCCTTTTGCCCCCGATTCCGGCCCTGAAGACCTCAAGCGCCGGTCCATGCACGACAAAATTCTCATCGTCGATTTCGGCTCCCAGGTGACCCAGTTGATCGCGCGGCGGGTGCGCGAAGAGGGGGTCTATTCGGAGATCGTGCCCTACCAGAACGCCGAGGCCGCCTTCCGCGCGATGAAGCCGAAGGGCGTCATTCTCTCCGGCGGCCCTGCCTCGGTGCTCGACAAGAATGCGCCGCTGGCGCCGATGTCGGTCTATGAGGCCGGCGTGCCGGTGCTCGGCATCTGCTACGGCGAGCAGGCGATGGCGGCGCAGCTCGGAGGCACGGTCGAGGGCGGGCATCACCGCGAATTCGGCCGCGCCGAAGTCGAGGTGGTGGCGGACAGTCCGCTGTTCGAAGGCGCCTGGCGCAAGGGCGAGAAATATCCGGTGTGGATGAGCCATGGCGACCGGGTGACGAAATTGCCGGCCGGATTTCGCGTGCTCGGCACTTCGGCGAATGCCCCGATCGCCATCATCGGCGACGACGCGCGCAAGTTCTACGCCACGCAATTCCATCTCGAAGTGGTGCACACGCCGCACGGCGCGGCGCTGATCCGCAATTTCGTGCGCAAAATTGTCGGCGCGCGCGGCGACTGGACCATGCGCGCCTTCAAGGACGAGGCGATCGAGAAAATCCGCAAACAAGTGGGCAAGGCGCGCGTGATTTGTGGATTGTCCGGCGGCGTCGATTCGGCGGTGGCGGCCGTGCTCATTCACGAAGCGATCGGCGAACAGCTTACTTGCGTCTTTGTCGATCACGGCCTGCTGCGCGCGGGCGAGGCGCAGAAGGTGCTGGCGCTGTTCCGCAGCAGCTACAACATTCCGCTGGTGCATGTCGAAGCCGAGAAAGAATTTCTGAAACAGCTTGCAGGCGTGAGCGACCCCGAAATCAAGCGCAAGACCATCGGCAAACTGTTCATCGACGTGTTTGAGGCGGAAGCTAAGAAAATCGGCGGTGCGGAATTTCTCGCGCAAGGTACGCTCTATCCCGACGTGGTCGAGAGCGTGTCGTTCACCGGCGGGCCGTCGGTCACCATCAAGTCGCATCACAATGTCGGCGGCCTGCCAGAGCGCATGAACATGAAGCTGGTCGAGCCGCTGCGCGAATTGTTCAAGGATGAAGTACGCGTGCTCGGCCGCGAACTGGGTCTGCCTGAGGCATTTGTTGGCCGCCATCCGTTTCCGGGACCGGGGCTTGCGATCCGCTGTCCGGGCGAGATCACACGCGACAAGCTCGACATCCTGCGCTTGGCGGATGAAATCTACATCGAGGAAATCCGCCGCGCCGGGCTCTACGACGACATCTGGCAGGCCTTCGCGGTGCTGCTGCCGGTGAAGACCGTCGGCGTGATGGGCGACGGGCGCACCTACGATTTCGTGGTCGGCCTGCGCGCGGTGACTTCGACCGATGGCATGACGGCGGACTTCTACCCGTTCGAGATGAGCTTCATCGGCCATGTGGCGACGCGCATCATCAACGAGGTCAAGGGCGTCAACCGCGTGGTTTATGACGTGACCTCGAAGCCGCCGGGGACGATTGAGTGGGAGTGATGTTGGGGCAGTAAGATAATTTTATGTAGCATCTGGAATTAACGCCCAGGCATATCCCTTTTCTCCAGAACCATCTCCTCTCCACGGCAGAGCGTCGCTCGTAGGCTCAAATTGGAATTCAATACCGAATTCGTTTTTTACCAATTCGCCTTCAGCGTTTTTGGAGTCTCTCGCTTGTTTTATCCAGTTCTTGATTTTCCCTTGCAAATAAGATGGTTCTGCCTTCGTGACATGCAACGCAATCAGTGAGCCATATTTTACTGCTGCTGCAGCATTTGCCTCTGCCACAACCCATGT
>CAMAWF010000077.1 GCA_945861895.1 Rhizobium sp. Q54 | reverse complement strand
CACCGACCTTGGAATTCCGGTATCGACCGGCGCAAGCAATTCGCCGGTCGCGCCGGCCGAGCTGACGCTCGCGCTGATCGTCGCCTCGCGCCGTAACATCGCGCTCGAGGCCGAGCGCATGAAGCGCGGTGACTGGCCGTGCTCGCTGTCGCACCGGCTGCGCGGCTCGACGCTTGGCATTTTCGGACTTGGCGCAATCGGCCAGCTTGTCGCCGCCGGCGGGCAGGGACTCGGCATGAAGGTGCTGGCGTTCGGCCAGAAGAACTCGCTGGAGAAGGCCGCCGCTGCTGGCTACGAGACGGCGAAGAGCAAAGCCGAGCTGTTTGAGCGCTCCGACGTGTTGTCGTTGAGTGTGCGTCTGCGGCCGGAGACCAGGGGCATCATTGGCCCCGAGGATCTGGCGCGGATGAAACCCACGTCGCTGTTGGTCAATGTCGCGCGCGCCGAGCTGGTGCAGTCTGGGGCGCTGTTGGAGGCCGTCAAGAAGGGCCGGCCCGGCTACGCGGCGGTGGATGTTTACGAGGAAGAACCGATCGTCAATGGTACCCATCCGCTCCTGAAACTGCCGAATGTGCTGTGCACGCCTCATCTCGGCTGGGCGGAATGGGAAAATTTCGAGCAGTATTTCCAGGAGTGCTTTGAGCAGATCGTCAAGTTCGAGAAAGGCGAGCCGCTGCGGCTCGGCAATCCCACGGTCAAGCCGCGCAGTCCGGCCGCCTAGCGGAGGCCGAAAGGCGAGACCAAGAACATCTATAACAAGAACATTTCATAAAATGATCAGGGAGAAACATTTGCCATGAACGCTCAACTCTTCATCGCAACGAACGGGCTTGGGGTCTGGTATAGCGACGACCTCGGCGAAAATCTGATCCGCATGAACAGCCGCACGGGCATGTATAGCGGCAATCACATTTGGGCGTTGGCGAGCGATCCGTCCGATTCCAATATCCTGCTCGTCGGCACCAATGGCGGGTTGTTTCGCCTCGATCGCGCGAAGAAGGAATTGACGCATATGCCGTCGCCCATGGACGAGCGGTCCAAGATCACGGCGATTGCGTTCTCTCCGCACAATCCGGACGTGATCCTGGCCGGGACCCAGTTCGCCGCGATGTACCGCTCGGAAGATCACGGTCGATCCTGGCGCCAGCTCGATCTTGAGATCGTCGAGATCTGCTCCAACAGGAATGAATCGCGCTTCACGCAGATCATCTTCGATCCGGTGGATCCGCGGCTCGCCTGGGCGGGCGTCGAACTCGACAGCGCTTGGCGGAGTACCGACGGCGGCATCACCTGGCACAAGACCAAAAAGGGGATGGATACCGAAGACATTCACGGCTTGGCCGTTAGCAACAATGGCAGCCGGCGCGTCTTCGCCGCCACCGATCGGGGCTTCTATAGTAGTCTTGACGACGGCGAGAGCTGGGAGAAGGGCGTGGTCGATTCCCCGTCCGATTACATGCGTGCTGTCGTCCCGCGTGCTGATCAGCGCGGCGTCGTGTTCTTGACCAACGGCGATGGCCCGCCAGGCTCTTGGGGGCGCTTGATGCGCAGCCGCGACAATGGCGCTCATTGGGAGCAGACAAAGCTTCCCGGTGACATCCAAAGCACAATGTGGTCGCTCGCCACGCATCCAGCCGATGCGAATTTGCTGTTCGCCTCATCCTGCCTCGGCCAGATTTATCGAAGCACCGACGGCGGGGATACTTGGACCAGCCTCAAGCGTCGGCTTGGGGAAATTCGTCACGTCATTTGGCTGCCGAATTAGAAAGAAGCCTGGGAGTTGGGCGCCAAGTTTGCAAGTCTAAGTGCAGTCAGGCCGCGATCTCGAATTTGTCACGCTTGCCCTTCGTGAGATCGACGCCCTCGATACTCGCCCTCGCCTCTGGAAAATATCAGTTTAGACCAATGGAGCATCAAGACCATGAATCGCCGGGAGATGGTTCTTAGTGCATTGTCCGGGTTTGCTGCGACGGCGCTGACGCCAGTAGCAAGCTCGGCTCAATCCAATTATCCTGATCGGCCGATCAGACTTATCGTTCCCTTCGCCGCTGGCGGGGTGGTTGACGTGATCGGCCGCCTCTGGGCCGACAAGGTCAAGCCGCTGCTGGGGACAATCATCGTCGAAAATCAAGGCGGCGCCAGCGGATCGATCGGCGCGACCGAGGTCGCGCGCGCTCCTGCGGATGGCTATACCCTGCTGCTCGGCAATACGAGCACGCAGGTGTTGAATCCCGCCATCATGGCTCGTCCGCCCTATGATCCTGCCAAGGATTTTGCTGCCATAAGCATCTTGGCCAATTCCGCCATATCGATCGGCGTCCATCCATCGGTGCCTGCCCGGAACCTGACGGAGCTGATCGCTCACATCAGGGCCAACTCAGGCAAGATGGCTTATGGCTCAGCCGGCGCGGGGACTTTTACCAATCTGGTCGGCGAGATGTTTAAGCAAAGGGCTGGAACACCCGATCTCACTCATATCCCCTACCGTGGAGGAGGGCCTGTTATCGCAGATGTCGTGAGTGGGCATATTCCGATGATGATGATCAACATCACCAGCCAAGTGATCGAACTGCACAAGACCGGCAAGATACGGCTCGTCGCTGTCTTCACCCCGAAGCGCCTGACGGTTCTGCCCGAAGTTGTGGCAGCAACGGAAATATTTCCGGGTCTGATCGGCGCGCTCTTTATTGGGGTGTTCGCTCCGGCAGCGACTCCCAAGGCGATCGTCGATCGGGTCGCTCAAGCCAGTTATACCGCCGTCACCAGCGAAGACTTTAAGAGCAATCTCAGCGCATCCGGTTTCGAATTGGTACTGGACACGCCTGAGGACGCGCAGCGCTTTGTCGCGGCCGAGCACGCGCGCATCATCCCGCTAGTGAAGGCCCTAGGGTTCAAACTGGGGTAGGTGCCGGCGGCCATGGATCGTCGCCGAGGCTATCAATTGGCTTTGAGGTTCGGACCTTTGTGCGCTAAGCGCGATTTCATCGATCGGTCAGCCGGAAATGTTCGGGATGGTGGCCTGGGGAGACTTGAATGCAACTCACGATCGCAATCAACCGCTACGACCGTCACGTTCCATTCTTCAACGATACGGTCAGTCCCCCGAAGGGTGTTACGTTCAAGCCGCTCGAGGTGGGGGAGAGCTCGGTTTATCGCGACGGCACGGATCGGCACGAGCGCATGCTCAAGCACCTCGCCTTCGATGTCGCCGAGATGTCGCTGTCCACCTTCATCATGGCGGTGGCGCGCGATCCGGACCTTCCGCTCGTCGGGATTCCCGTCTTTCCGCGCCGCTTCTTTAGTGTCGGTCAGATCTACGTCAACGCGAATTCCGGTATCGAAACGCCAAAAGACATGATCAGCCGCAAGGTTGGGCTGCATTCTTTCCAAACGACACTATCAGTTCTCGGCAAGGGCGATCTCAAACTCGAATACGGCGTGCCCTGGGAGCGTATCCACTGGGTCTGCATGCGGTCTGAAATCGTCGAGGTCAATCTCGGCCATGACGTAAGGGTCGATGTCATACCTAAGGGCAAGGACATGGGCATGATGCTGTGCGACGGCGAGATCGACGCTTTGATTTCGCCGCAACCGCGCACCTCGATGCTAGCTCGGCCCGATCGTTATCGACGGCTATTTCCCGACGTGCGTGCGGAGGAGATGCGGTACCACAGGAAGTACGGCTTCTACCCAATCATGCACCTTGTGGTGCTCAAGCGCGAGTTGGCGGAGAAGCTTCCCGAATTGCCGCGTGAGCTGCAGCGCATGTTCGACGATGCCAAGAAGCTCGCGTATGACTACTACGGCGATTCCAATTATTCGCTGCTGGTCGACGGCCGCACGCTGTACGAACAGCAGCAAAGCGACTTCGGCGTCGATCCCTGGTCGAATGGCTTTAGGAGCAATCGCAAGAATCTCGATCAGTTCATTGGTTATTCCCACGATCAGCGGCTCATTGCGTCGCCAATCCCGCCGGAGCGACTGTTTCATGCTTCGACCCACGATACCTGACGGGAGTTCATGAAGCCGCAACGACATTCGATAATGTGCAGTAGGCATTATCTCGAAATATGTCCGTTTTGCTTCGAATTCGCGACTCGCTAAATCTGAGGGAGATATTCTGTGCCAGATGAGACATTCGACGTCATCGTGGTCGGCTTTGGCTTTGCTGGAGGAATTTCGGCGCTCAACGCTGCCCAGTGCGGCGCCAAGACATTGCTCCTCGAAAAGTCGTCGCAGCCAGGCGGCCTTTCGATCTGCTCCTATGGAGCAGTGCGCAGCGCTAGCGATCTGGACAAGGCGTTTCAGTATCTGAAAGCGACGAACGATGGTCGCACGCCGGATGACGTGGTGCATGCGCTCGCGCTGGGTATGTGCGACATTGAGCGTTACGTTCGCGAACTCGCCGGTATCAACGACGCGAGGATTACGACCTCCCGCGATCAGGCGCCGGCGGCAGACAGAAGCAACACGCCCTATATCCACGAACAGAAGCCGCAGCGGCGCAATTCCGGAAACTATCCGCTGCCAGGAACCGAGACGTTCTATCACACGACGGTCGAGGAGGTTCCGGGGTTCGACGTGCGTCAGACCTATCCCTGGGCGAACGGGGCCCCGGACGGGCCCAAGCTGTTCAAAATCGTGCACGACAACCTGCTGAAACATGGTGTCGAGATTCGTCTGGGCGCGCCGGTGCTGCGGCTGATCGAAGATCAGGACACACGCGAGGTGCGCGGCGTGCGCGTGCGAAGCAACGGAAGCGAACACATCATTTTTGCGCGGCGCGGCGTGGTTCTCGCAACCGGTGGCTTCGAGGGCGATGCCGAGATGCGGATGCAGTTCCTGGAGGGCAAGCCGATTCTGAACGCGGCTGGCGGCACGAACACCGGGGACGGTATTCGCATGTCCCAGCACCTGGGCGCCGCGCTCTGGCACATGTGGCACATTCACGGCGCGTATGGCTTTCGCCATAGCGATCCAAGCTATCCCTATGCCATCCGGCTCAAGCGCTTTCCGGATTGGTTTCCCGGTGATGCCAGCCGGGTGAAATTGAAGATGCCCTGGATCCTGGTGGACCAGAACGGCAATCGATTCATGTCCGAACAGCAGCCCTACACCCAGGACACCGCCGTGCGGCCAATGCAATATTACGATCCGCTGACACAGCGTTTCCCGCGCAATCCCGCTTTCATGATCTGCGACGACCAAGGCCGCCAGATGTTTCCGCTCGGTAAACCGACCTCGAACGACGAGGGCGTGCGCTATTTATGGAGCGACGACAATATGAAGGAAATTGAGCTCGGCATCATCAAGCGCGCGGATTCGCTTTCCAGCCTCGCGCAATTGCTCGGCGTCGGTGCCTCAGCTTTGGATCAGAGCGTTGCGCGATGGAATGCAATGTGCGATCTCGGTGCTGATCAGGATTTTAGCCGTCCTCCAGGCTCGATGATGCGGATCGAAGCACCGCCGTTTTATGGCGCGCCGGTGTGGGCGACATTGTCGAACACGCAAGGTGGTCCGGTGCATGATGCCCGGCAGCGAATCATTGATGTGTTCGGTGATCCGATCCGACGGCTCTTCGCGGCAGGAGAACTTGGCAGTTCATTCGGACATCTCTATCTTTCGGGCGGTAACATCGCGGAGTGCTTCGTGACCGGCCGCATCGCCGGGCGCAATGTATCCGAAGCTGACCCTTGGCACTGATCTCGTTATTTTTCCGCGTCGGTGTGACTACGAAGTCGATACCTTCATATCAACTGGGCCAGTCACGATCGGCGCTGGAATTGCATGACTTCCCTCGAACGCCGCAATTTCTTTGTCATGCTCGATCATTGATCCAATATCATCGAGACCCTTCAGCAGCCGATTCCGTCGATACTCATCAATCGTGAAGGGAAAACGCAGCTGCCGGTTGTCGGTGATCGAAAGAGTTTCCAGATCGACCGATAGCTCGTAGCCTTCCGTTTTCTCAGCGCGCCGGAACAGCTCATCCACCTGCTCCGCGGGCAAGGTGACGAGCAACACGCCATTGTTGAACGCGTTCGTATAAAAGATATCGGCGTAGCTCGGCGCGATGACGACCTGGAATCCGTAGTCGCGAACAGCCCAGGCGGCATGTTCTCGACTTGAGCCACACCCGAAATTCGACCGCGCAAGCAGAATGGATGCGCCCTTGTAGCGGGGAAAGTTGAAGACGAAATCAGGATCGGGATCGCCGTTGGGAAGGTAGCGCCAGTCATGGAAGAGATCGCGTCCATATCCGTCGCGTGTCCCTCGCAATATGAATTGCTTCGGCACCATTTGATCGGTGTCGACGTCGATCCGGTCGAGAGGCACAACCGTGCCCGCATGCTCACTGAACGGCTTCATGGTCATACCACTCCAGCGATTTGCATGTCGCGAACATCTACGAACTTACCTGCAATGGCCGCCGCTGCCGCCATTGCCGGGCTGACCAGATGCGTGCGACCTCCCTTGCCTTGCCGTCCCTCGAAATTCCGGTTCGAAGTGCTGGCGCATCGCTCACCGGGAGGCAGAACGTCCTCGTTCATCGCGATGCACATGCTGCATCCGGAGTCGCGCCACTCGAAACCGGCTTCGACGAAGATTCGATCGAGGCCTTCAGCCTCGGCCTGCAGCTTGGTCTGGGTCGAGGCGGGGACGACAAGGGCTTGCTTCAGAGACTTGGAAATCTTCTTTCCTGCGAGTACAGCCGCCGCGGCTCGTAGATCCTCGATTTGTCCGTTGGAACAGGACCCTATGAATACGCGGTCGATCGGAATATCGACGATCCGTGTGCCAGGATTTAGGTCCATATAGTCCAATGCTCGAATGACCGATTCACGTTCTTCTTCATTGGCGTAGGAGGAAGGGTCCGGAACTGCGGCGTTGATGTTGGCGACCATGCCCGGATTGGTCCCCCAGGTCACCTTGGGAGCGACCTCGGCAGCGTTTAGTTCAATCGTTGAATCGTACGTCGCGCCAGGTTCGGACGCGTAGGACCGCCAGATTTTCACAGCGGCCTCGAAGTCGTTGCCGCGCGGCACAAACGGCCGTCCTTCCAGGTACCTGAACGTGGTCTCGTCGGGAGATACCATTCCGGCTCGCGCGCCGCATTCAATCGACATGCTACAGAGCGTCATTCGTTCTTCGATCGAGAGCGCACGAACGGCTTCACCGCCGTACTCGATGACGTGGCCGGTGCCGCCAGAGAAGCCGAGCTTCTCGATTACCGCAAGCATCAGATCCTTGGCCGTTATGCCGCGAGTTCTTTTTCCCTCGATGCGGACCAACATCGTTTTTGACGTGTATTGCGGCAAGCACTGCGTCGCGAGAACGGTTTCGACTTCGCTCGTGCCGATCCCAAACGCGAGTGCACCCATCGCGCCGTGGGTCGATGTGTGACTGTCACCGCAGACGATTGTCTGTCCGGGTTGGGTAATACCCATCTCAGGGCCGATGATGTGCACGATTCCCTGGTTCTTGCTGTTCATGTCGAAGAGGCGCACGCCGGTCTCACGGCAGTTGCGATCAAGAGCGTCAAATAGTTTCGCACGATTGCCGGTGATGACGGCGTTCCGCCGGTCTTTCGTCGGCACCGAGTGATCCATCACGGCAAAGGTCAGATCTGGCCTGCGAACCTTTCGATCGGCCGCCTTCAGCCCCGCAAAAGCTTGCGGTGACGTGGCCTCATGAATGAAATGTCGATCGATGTAGAGTAACGGGACTGGGAGCCTGGCCGCTGAGATGACGTGCCTGTCCCAAATCTTTTCGTAGAGCGTACGTGGTGACATCGTCGGCCTCATGCACGCTAGCGGCAACTAGTAGGCGGTTTCAGCATCTATTCTGTAGCCTAAAGCGGCATGACATTACTCTGAATCGCTTTGGGATTCCCAAATCAGTTGGTTTCTGATTCAAGATGCTGGCTGGGCTGGAGGCCAGCATCCGATGGGTCGAGCCTATTCCATTGATCTTCGCGAACGGGTGGTTGCGGCGGTTGAGACCGGTGGCCTTTCGTGTCATCGGGCGGCGGCGCAGTTTGGCGTCGGCGTCAGCACGGCGATCCGGTGGGTGGATCGGCTGCGCAAGACCGGCAGCGTTCGGCCGAGCAAGATCGGCGGCTACAAGCCCCGCGCGATCGCGGGCGAGCACCGCACGTGGCTTCTGGCGCGGATCAAGGAGAAGGACTTCACCCTGCTCGGGCTGGTGGGCGAACTCGCCGAGCGCGGTCTGAAGGTTGACTACCGCTCGGTCTGGACCTTTGGCCACGACGAGAAGCTGAGCTTCAAAAAAAAGCGTGGTGGCTGGCGAACGCGACCGTCCTGACGTCGCCCGCCGGCGGGCGCAGTGGATCAAGTACCAAGACCGCGTTGATCCTGCCCGCCTGGTCTTTATCGATGAAACCTGGACCAGGACCAACATGGCGCCGCTGCGTGGCTGGGCGCCGCGGGGCAGCCGCCTGATCGGCAAGGTCCCGGACGGTCGCTGGAGGACAATGACGTTCCTGGCCGCGTTGCGGTACGACCGGATCACCGCGCCCTGGCTGCTCGAAGGCCCGATCGACGGCGAAAGCTTCGCCACCTATGTCGAGAAGGTTCTGCTGCCCACCCTGCGGCACGGCGACATCGTCATCATGGACAATCTCGGCAGCCACCGGGGCAAGATCATACGCCAACTCATCCGTTCGGCCGGTGCCAAGCTGTTCCTGCTGCCGAAATACTCGCCCGACCTGAACCCAATTGAGCAGGTGTTTGCCAAGCTCAAGCATCTGTTACGCAAAGCAGCTGCGCGAACGCTCGAAACCGTATGCGCCGCCATCGGTGAGCTTCTCGGCGCATTCACCAACAGCGAATGCGCCAACTACTTCAAAAACTCAGGATATGCACCAACCTAAATGCATTACGCTTTAGCCAAGAGGCTTCAGCAGCTTAAAGTTGATCGAGGCGGCCACATATCGGATCTAAGATTAAATTTCGCAGTAGGATATGAACGCCACTAAGCCGCGATTTCGAATTTGTCGCGCTTGACCTTCGTGAGATCGACGCCCTCGATGCGGATCAGGCGGGTCTCGGACTCACGCCTGGGTGAATGCACATCGCCTTCGTTGTAAACGTGAGCCTTGCCGGGCGTTAAATTGTAGGTGCGGCCCTTCACGACCTTACCGGGCTTTCCGTTCGCAGGCTTTTCGATAAGCTTCCAGTCGGTCATTTCCGTGACGCCAGCCACCTGGCTGTAGACCGCCCAGCTCGGGCCGTGATCGTGCGGCGAACTGTTCTTCGCCCCCTTATAGACGTGGGCAAGAATGCAGAAGTGCAGGTCGGGATCCTCGTAGAGGATCTTCCGCTCGGGTTCTGCATCCGGGCCGAGATACTTGGCGACGAACTCTGCGTCGGTGCACGCCTTTTCGGCGTATTGGCGCACCAACTCGCGACCCGCCGGGCCGGGATCCTTCAACAATGCAGCGCGGCAGTCTGCCGAATATTGATCCAACGTATAGGTCATGGCCAAATCTCCTTCGATTGGACTTGAAGCATCGTTAGTGATTCTCACACGGTCTTCAAAGGGGCATAGCGCCCGGTCTAGGCGAATCAAGCGGGCAAGGCGTTTGCCTTGCGGTCTGCCTTGAAGGTCACCGGAATTCGCAGATAGCGCACCCCGTTGTCTTCCGCTGGAGGAAACGCACCGGCGCGGATGTTGACCTGGATTGAAGGCAACAACAGCGTCGGTGCCGACAGCGTGGCGTCGCGGGACGTTCGCATCGCAACGAACTCGGCTTCGGTCTTACCGCCGCCGACATGGACATTCTTATCCCGCTGTTCCTGAACGGTTGTCTCCCAGGCGTAGGCATCGCGGCCGGGCGCCTTGTAGTCATGGCACATGAACAAGCGCGTCGCGGCGGGCAATGCTAGCAATCGCTTGATCGAGCGATAGAGCTGGTGGGCATCGCCCCCCGGAAAATCCGCGCGTGCGGTGCCGTAATCTGGCATGAATAGCGTGTCGCCGACGAAGACGGCATCTTCGATCTTGTAGCTGATGTCCGCGGGAGTATGGCCCGGTGTGTGAAGTATCTCCACGCTTAACTCGCCGATGTTAAATCGTTCGCCATCTCGGAACAGATGGTCGAAATCGCTGCCGTCTGTCTTCAGATCGGTGGCGTTGAAAATCGGCCGGAAGATGCGCTGTACATCCTTGATGTGTTCGCCAATGCCGATCTGTGCCCCGGTCTTCGCCTTAATGTAGGGCGCGCCGGACAAGTGGTCGGCATGCGCGTGGGTTTCTAATGCCCAGGCGAGCGTAAGGCCAAGCTCTTTTGCAGCGTTAAGAATCGTTTCGACCGAGCGGGTGTCGACCTGGCCTGATTTGTGATCGTAGTCGAGCACTGGATCAATCACAGCGGCTTGCTTGGTCGCCTGATCGGCCACGAGATAGCTGACGGTGTTGGTGGGTTCGTCGAAAAAGGCCCGGATCATCGGTTTGTCGGCCATGGCTGTCTCCTTTGCGGGTCCGTCCTGTGCTGACGCTTGACTTATATATTAGCGATAGCTAAATAAGTAACACTGAATGGATGAGAGTCAAATGAGCACAAAGCAACTCGATCTTGGAAGCTTCGAAGCGCAGGCGAGCGAAGTCGCAAGCATCCTTCGCGCGCTCGCCAACGAGCGGCGTCTGATGATCCTGTGCAAGCTGGTGGAATGGGGCGAGGCCAATGTTACATCGCTTGCCGAAGCCGTCGGGCTTAGTCAGTCCGCGCTTTCCCAGCACCTCGCCAAGATGCGCGACGAAAAGATCGTGACCTTTCGTCGCGACTCGCAGGTGCTCTGGTATCGGATTGCCGATCCACGCATCGAACAGCTCTTCGCAACCCTTCACGCTCTGTTCTGCGCCCAGCCTAAGCGACGATCACGGCATTGATTACTCAAGGAGAAGAAGACCATGCCCCTTCCAACGGTTACCCCCGAGAAGGCCAGGCACCTGTTGAATCAAGGTGCGATCCTCGTCGACATTCGTGAAGCGGATGAGCGTGCCCGTGAACGCATCGCTGGCGCCCGCCACCTGCCGTTGTCGAAATTGGATGAGGCGGACCTCGCGCTCCACAACGGCAAGCCCGTCATCTTCCATTGCCGTTCGGGTGCTCGCACGCTTGCCAATTCGGCGTGGCTTGCAGCACGTGCCGGAGAATCCTGCGAAGCCTATGTGGTCGAGGGCGGTCTCGATGCGTGGCGCAAGGCGGGCCTGCCGGTAGTGACCGATCGGAGCCAGCCCATCGAGATGCAGCGCCAAGTGCAAATCGGCGCTGGCGGTATGGCGCTGGCCGGGACCCTCCTTGGCGCGTTGGTGTCGCCATGGTTCTACATCGTGCCTGGGTTCGTGGGGACAGGCCTTCTGCTTGCGGGGCTCACTGGATTCTGCGGAATGGCGCGCCTGTTGATGAGTGCGCCTTGGAACCGCACCGCACTCCGTTCACAGGCCGCCTGAATACGCTGGACCGCCGTTCGGCAGCCATTTGGAGCCTTGATGATGATTTCGCTCATGCAAGGCGTGTTGGGGGTCGCTTCCGGCACCTTGGTGGGCTTCTCGCTCGGTCTCGTGGGTGGCGGCGGTTCGATCCTCGCCGTGCCGCTGATGGTTTATCTGGTCGGCGTTCCGAATGCGCATGTTGCGATCGGGACGAGCGCTGTCGCAGTCGCTGCTAACGCAGCCGTGAACCTGGCCGGCCATGCTCGCAGAGGCACCGTGAAATGGCCGTGTGCGCTGGTCTTCGCCGCCGCAGGCGTTGCCGGCGCCTTTCTGGGCTCATTTTTCGGAAAGATGATTGATGGCCAAAAGCTATTGGCTCTCTTTGCGGTCCTGATGTTGGTTGTTGGCGCACTCATGCTCAGGGGACGTTCGGGGGAGGGCGATCATACCGTTCGCCTGAGCCGGGAAAATATGCTGGCGCTTGCCGGTCTCGGATTAGCAACTGGGACGCTTTCCGGATTTTTCGGAATCGGCGGTGGGTTCCTGATCGTGCCGGCACTCATGCTTGCGACCGGCATGCCGATCCTCCATGCCGTGAGTTCGTCGCTGGTTGCCGTGACTGCTTTCGGTCTGACGACGGCGGGGAGCTACGCTTTCTCCGGACTGGTCGACTGGTCCCTTGCCGGCATATTCATCGCCGGAGGCGTGTTCGGTGGACTTCTCGGTGGCAGGCTTGCCGCGCGGCTCGCAGGTAAGCGCGGCGCACTCAACATCGTGTTCGCGGCAGTCATCTTCGCCGTGGCAATTTACATGTTGGTTCGCAATCTTGCTACATAATCATTCTGCAATGGGCTTGCCGACTCAGACGAGCCTGTCAAACACAGCGCGGATATGACGCGAGCGACGCTAATCGGTCCGATGACTATTGTAAGCCGTTACGTTATTGTTCAAAAAATTGGTGTTGGGAGGCGCGAGTGGCATCGGCGGCAAGCATGACGATACCCGTGGTCGATCTGACGATTTCGCAGACGGACGTTTACCGGGCGACTTTGGCTGAGCCCGATCCGAAAACCCCTCAGGTCAGTACCGAGGACGTGAGGCGAATTCTGGCCGACGGCAGCGCCATCGTTCTTGATTCCCGAAAGCGTGCGGAATATGCGGCCGGCCATATCGCCGGTGCCTGCAATGTCGCGCCTGTGCCCGGCGCGCCGCCATCGGAGTACGCAGTCGCGGTTGAACGGCTGGTGCAAGGCGACAAGAGCCAGCCGCTGGTGATCTATTGCAACGGGCAGTACTGCAAGGCGGGGCGCCAGCTCAGCTCTCAGCTGGCCGAGGCTGGTTTCACCAACGTGCGGCGGTATCAGCTCGGTATCCCGGTCTGGCGGGCGCTCGGTGGACCGGTGGAAATCGAGATGGAGGGGATCGTCCGGATTTTCGGCGTTGATCAGACGGTGGTCTATTTCGATGCGAGATCGGCGGAGGAATTTGCACATGGTACGCTATCGGGCGCCTACAATGTGCCGGCCGATCCGGTCGCCACCGGTGGACTGGAAAAGGCCCCGCTGCCGAGAAACGATTTCAACACCCGGATCGTGATTTTCGGGCGGGACGGCGCGCAGGCCCGCAGGCTTGCCGACGCGATTGGCAAGACGCCGTTCCAGAACGTCTCGTATTTTCCGAGCACGTTCTCGCAGCTCGCAGCGGCTATCAAGGCTCAGTAGCTTTCTGTCCCTGATCTTGCGCCCGTTCCGAGGAACGACCGATGAAACTGCCCAGCCGTATGCTCGATATATCAGTGCTGCTCGATAATGAGACGGTGCTCGACCCACCCATCATGCGACCGAAGATCGACTATAAGACCAACAAAGAAAATGCCTGGATGCTGCTGGAGAGCTTTCCCGGCCTTCGCGCGGAGGATTTGCCGGATGGCGAGGGCTGGGCCTTTGAACTCGTGCAGTTCACCACGCACAATGGCACTCACATGGATGCGCCATACCACTTCCAATCCAAAACCATCCGTGGCGAACACATGATGACGATCGACGAGGTGCCGCTCGACTGGTTCTTCCGCCCCGGCGTGAAACTTGACTTCCGCGCCAAGCCCGATGGTCACGTCGTCACTGCGGCTGAAGTCGAGGCTGAACTCAAGCGAATCGGCCATGAGCTCAAGCCTTTCGACATCGTGCTCGTCAACACGCGTGCGGCAAGCTGCATGGGAACCGACGAATATCTTACCGCCGGCTGTGGCATGGGCCGTGAGGCGACGCTCTATCTCACATCGCGCGGCGTGCGCGTCTGCGGCATCGATGCCTGGGGCTGGGATGTGCCCTTTGTCCACATGCGCAAGCGCTGGGAAGAAACGCGTGATCCCTCGATCATTTGGGAGGGCCACAAGGCCGGCCGCGAGATCCCTTATTGTCACATGGAGAAGCTCTGCAATCTGGAGCAGCTTCCGCCGTTCGGATTTACCGTCGCCTGCTTCCCGCACAAGGTGAAAAGCGGTTCCGGTGGCTGGACCCGCGCGGTGGCCTTGTTCGATTAATGGCACTTGCGTTCACTTCGCCGACACGCTGACTAATGTGCGATGTTTGGTCGTCCCTCATATTATTTCCACTTCTAACGTCACTTTGACAGCACGGTTCGCGATAACCTCATCAGAGCTTTTAGTCAGAGCAAAATGCACATACGATGAATATCGGGTTTGGTGTTCATTCGATCGCGAATCAATGTCGTCGATGAAGGTAATCATGACAACAGGCGCTCAAGGTAAGCAGTTTGCAGTCCCTCCAACCATGCGTGCCTGGGTTCTCGACGACCCGGGACAGCTCAGGATGACAGAGAAGCCCGTTCCGCAACCGGGGCCGGCCGAGGTGTTGGTGCGCATCAACGCTATTGCCTTTTGCGACGGTGACATTCGGATCATCACG
>CAMAWF010000076.1 GCA_945861895.1 Rhizobium sp. Q54 | reverse complement strand
GCCGCGATGAGGCTTTGCGGGTTGATGGTGTCGCCCGGCACGTGATTCAAGCTCCTAAACCGGAACCTCGAATCATGCGCTACGAACTCAGCGATTTTGAATGGGCCGCCATCAAACCGATGCTGCCGAACAAGCGGCTTTATCGCGCGCGCAATTTGGTCGAGCGGTTCTTCAACAAGATCAAGCAATGTCGGCGGGTCGCCACGCGCTATGACAAGCTCGCGGCAAACCACCTCGCCTTCATCCAGCTTGCGGGGAGAGGTAAAGCGGGTATGCGGCGCTGTCTGATTCAATGTCGCTGAATCAGACTCTAGTCCACCGACACGCCGCTCGCCTTGATCGGTGCCGCCCATTTCTCGATCTCGCTCTTGACGAACGTGCCGAGATATTGCGGCGTGGCGCGGTCGTCGGAAGCAACCTGCGCGCCGATTGCGGTGAGGCGGTCACGCACCGCCGGGGTCTTGATCGCCTGGACGGCGGCCGCGTTGAGCTTGGTGACCACCGCGGCCGGCACGCCCTTCGGCAAGAAGATAGCGTTCCAGGTGTAGGCTTCGAGCCCACGCGTGCCCTGCTCGGCCGCAGTCGGCACGTCCGGCAGCGCCGGCGAGCGCCGCGCGTCCAGGAGCGCCAGCGCCTTGACGTTGCCGCCGTCGATCTGCGGCTTGGCGGCGGTAATGGCCTGGCACAGGAAGTCGATGCGTCCGCCCACCAGATCCTGCGTCGCCGGGCCGGTGCCGCGATAAGGCACGTGCGTGATGTTGGTGCCGATCACGTAGTTGAGCAGCACACAGCCGAGATGGGACGCCGAACCGGGGCCAGCCGAGCCGAACTGCATCTTGGCCTGGTTGGCCTTGGCGTAGGCGACGAACTCGTTGAAATTATTCGCCGGCAGGTCCTTGCGGACGATCAGCACGATTGGGACTTCGGCCAGCAGGGCGATCGGCGTGAATTCTGTGACTGAATTGTAAACTGGTTTCTTGTAGAGGGTCTGGCCTTGGGCGTGGGTGCCGACCGTGCCAAGCACGAAGGTGTAGCCATCAGGCGCCGCATCGGCCACGCGCTTGGATCCGATCTGCCCGCCGGCGCCGCCGACATTTTCGATCACCACCTGCTGGCCGAGGACTTCGCTCATGCGTTGCCCAACTATGCGGCCGAGCACATCGGTTGGGCCGCCGGCGGCAAACGGGATCACCATCGTGACCGGGCGGGTGGGATAATCCTGCGCCGAGGCGTTGGCGGTGAGCGCCAGCAGGAGAGCCGGCACGGCGCCCGTAATCGATTTCAGCATGTTTTTCTCCACCTGAAGGCAATCATATTAGGCGCAGCCTCGCGCCACTTTCTTTGGCGGTCAACCCACTTCGACGATCTCTTCCGGAAACCGATGCAGGCGATCACCGGGGCCATTGCCGCCGATGAGATAATTGTCGCACAGCCAGTTCAGGTAGCCGGCGTGGATGTAGGTCGGGTGAACCACGATGTTCATGTCCCGCTCGATCGTCATCGGCTCGTCGTGGCGCACCAGCGGCCGCTCGACCAGATCGTAGCCCTGGCCGTGGCAATAAAGCCGCGCCTCCTCGGGGCGCCCGTTCTTGCGCATGAAGGCGTTGAACGCCTCCCACACGTCCTTGCACGGCGTGCCGGGCTTGAGCAGATCGAGCGTCATGCGGCGCGCCTGCTTGCAGAATTCAAGTTCGTCCTTCATCGCCTGCGGCACCTTGCCGACCACGCAGGAGCGGCCAAGCTCGGTGTACATGCCGCCCGGCCCGTTGTCCTCCACCAGCAAAGCGATCTGGTCGCCTTTTTGGATAACGCGGTTTTGCAAATGGCGGTTGGCGAATTTCGACGGCTGGCCGAGCGGCATCGAGGCGCAAAGATAGATGCCGTTTTCGCTGCCGTGCACCTGGCTGTAGTGCTGCGCCACCGCCGCCACTTCGGTATCGCGCATGCCGGGCTTCACCGCGGCGAAGGCGGCCTGCATGGCGCCGTCCTGCATCGCGGCGGCGCGCTTGACCAGTTCCATCTCTTCGGCGCTTTTGATTACCTTGATGCGGTCGACCAGGTCGGACGCATCGACGAATGTCGCGCCCGGGAAGCGCCGCTTGACGTAATCCACCATCGCGAACGACATTTGATAGCTGCCGAGGAGGCCGATGGTCGCTTTTGCGTAAGGCTCAAGCGCCGAGGCGGCGAGTTCGGGATCGTAGTCCTTGGTGAAATGCGCCGAGGCATAGCTTGGCGTCGTCAGCAGCCGCTTGACCCCGCGCCAGGACTGGTCGCCCTGCGCGGTCGGCTCATTGCCGCCGAAGGGACCCTGGCAGACCACCGTCATCTCGCCGTCGCGCGGAAACACCACCGAATTGGGATAACCGTTGGTGGCCGGCATGTCGGTGAAATATTTTACGTAGCCGCCCATGTGATCGTTGTTGTTCTGCATCAGCAGAACGTCGATTTTTTCCTTTTGCATGGCGGCGCGCACGGCACTCCAGCGGCGCTCCAGCTCGCTCGTCGAAATCGGCGTGTTCAGGCGTTCGGACATGCTCGTCACTTTCCCCAGGATGCGGGCAGGCGCACCACATTGACCATGTTCTTGAAGTCGCCGGCGAAAAAGCAGCGCATGTTTTTTTCGATCGTCGGCATCGCGCGGTCCTCGTAGCCTTCCGAATAGCCGCCGAGATGGGAGAATATCGTGACGTTCTTCGCCCGCCAGAGCGGATCGTCGGACGGCAGCGGCTCTTTCGCGAATACATCGAGTGCCGCACCCGCGATCTGCCCGCGCTCAAGCGCGGCGATCAAGGCTGCCTCATCGACTACGCCGCCGCGCGCGACATTGACGAGATAGGCGGTGGGCTTCATGGCGGCGAGCACCTTTTCGCCGACGATGCCGCGCGTCTCGGCGGTCTGCGGCGTGAGCGCGACCAGAAAATCGAGTTCGCCCGCCACTTTTACAAGATCGTCGCGCTTGACCATGCGGTCGAAGCCCGCGGCGGCGCGCGGGCCGGAGCTGATGCCGATGACTTTCATGCCGAACATTTTGCACTTCGGCGCCAGCGATTCCGCGATCAACCCGACGCCGAGAATGCCCACGGTCTTGCCGTCGAGCAGTTGCGCCGGCCAGCGCTCCCATTCCCTTTTGTCCTGGGCGCGGGTCGCGCGCGGCAGGTCGCGGGCGAGCGAGAGCATATAGGCGATGGCGGCTTCGGAGACCGGCGCGCCGTGAATGCCGCGAATGTTGGTGACGATGACGTCCTTGCGGAGCGAGGGCAGGTCGACGATGTTGTCCACCCCGGTGCCGAGCGCCTGAATCCACTTCAGCTTGACCGCATCGCGCACCACATGGTCGGCCATCGGCGGCGAAAAGCACAGCAGGATGTCGGTTTCCGCAATAAAGGGATCGACCTGATTGTGGTGGCCGACGACGTTGATCGTCAGTTCGGGAAACCTCTCCAGCAGCATGGCCCGGTAACGGGCCCGCATCGCTTCCTGAACTTCGGTGAGGATCAATAGCTGGGGCATGGCGGCGCAGGTATAATGCAAACGGGGGCCAAGGGAAATCGCCCGGCACAGCACAGAAATATTGCGCGGTCTGCTCGCGCAAGGCCGCCGGCCGCGCTACCATCGCGTAGCGTCCGCGGCTTGTCCGCAGTTGGAGGAAATAGCCATGCCGATCGATCTAGCGACCGTAAACTGGGTGTATGTCGGAGTGCTGGCGGTGTTTGCGTTTTTTGCCGCGGTTGTCGGCAATCTGCTGTCGTTCAACCATCGCGGGTTGGCGGCGGTCCTTGCGGCGGTGGTGTTTGCCGTCATCTTCGTGTGCTGGACCTATTTCCCGCACGGCCTGCCGCTTCCGATCCGCGCCGGCTGACCCTGGCCCGCGGGCAGGCTATGCAAGGCGGGAGTTGCCGGGAAAACGGTGGGGTTGCATGAAAAAAGTTCATCCCGACGCGCGCGCGGCGCTGGCCGGCCAGCTCAAGGACGGCATGCTGATCATGGCCGGGGGCTTCGGCCTGTGCGGCATTCCGGAAACCTTGATCCTGGCGATCCGCGATTCCGGCGTCAAAAACCTGACGCTGGTGTCCAACAATGCCGGCGTCGATGGCGCCGGGCTCGGCCTGCTGTTGGAGACCCGGCAGGTGAAGAAGATGATCTCGTCCTATGTCGGCGAGAACAAATTGTTCGCCCAGCAATATCTCGCCGGCGAGCTTGAGATAGAATTCAATCCGCAGGGCACGCTGGCCGAACGCATCCGCGCGGGAGGCGCCGGCATTCCGGCGTTCTTCACGCGCACCGGCGCCGGCACCACGATCGCCGACGGCAAGGAGGAGCGCGAGTTCGGCGGCGAAAAATATGTCATGGAGCGCGGCCTGCTCGCCGATCTGTCCATCGTGCATGCCTGGAAAGGCGACACGGAAGGAAATCTGGTCTACCGCAAGACCGCGCGGAACTTCAATCCGATGATGGCGACGGCGGGCAAGATGACGGTTGCCGAGGTCGAAAACCTGGTCGAACCAGGCAAGATCGATCCCGACCATATCGTCACGCCCGGCATCTACGTGCAGCGCATCGTGCATGTGCCCAACGCCAAGAAGCACATCGAACAGCGCACCGTGCGGAAACGCGCGTGATCCCGAAAAGTGGGAACCGATTTTCGGATAAGATCACACGCAAACAAACAAACTAGGAATTGAAACGATGCCCTGGACCCGCGAGCAGATGGCCGAACGCGCGGCACAAGAATTGCGCGACGGCTTTTACGTCAATCTCGGCATCGGCATCCCGACGCTGGTGTCGAACTACATTCCCGCCGGCATGAGCGTGCAGCTGCAAAGCGAGAACGGCATGCTCGGCTTCGGTCCGTTCCCGTACGAGGGCGACGAGGACCCTGACCTCATCAACGCCGGCAAGCAGACCGTCACCGAAATTCCGACCACCAGCTATTTCTCGTCTGCCGATTCATTCGCCATGATCCGCGGCGGGCATGTCGATATCGCGCTGCTCGGCGCCATGCAGGTGGCGGAGAACGGCGACCTCGCCAACTGGATGATCCCCGGCAAGATGGTCAAGGGCATGGGCGGCGCCATGGACCTCGTCGCCGGCGTCAAGAAAGTGGTGGTGATCATGGAGCACACCGCCAAGGACGAACCAAAATTGCTGCACAAGTGCAATTTGCCGCTCACCGGCGCCGGCGTGGTCGACATGGTCATCACCGATTTTGGCGTCTTCACCATCGACCGGAAGGGCGGCGGCATGACGCTGACCGAGCTTGCGCCTGCCGTGACGGTGGACGAGATCAGGAAGAAGACCGAAGCGAGTTTCAAGGTCGACGCGAAGCTCAAGCATTAGCGCGTGCGCGACACCGCGAACGACGACTTCCCGCGGCTGACATAAACGCCGTCGCCTGGCTTGCCGACCAGCTTTTCATCGCGCACCACGAATTTCCCGCGCACCATGGTCGAGACCGGCCAGCCTTTGACCTTGAAGCCTTCATACGGCGTGTAATCGCAGGCGCCGTGCAGCAGCTTTTGCGAAATGGTTCGTTCCTGCTGCGGATCCCAAATGACGATGTCGGCGTCGGAGCCGACCGCGATGGTGCCCTTCTTCGGATAGAGCCCATAGGTCTTGGCGTGGTTGGTGGAGGTGAAGGCGACAAATTCGTTGAGCGTGATGCGGCCCTTGCCGACGCCTTCGGAGAACAGAATTTGCAGCCGCGTATCGACGCCGGGAATGCCGTTCGGCACCCAGCGGAACGACGTGCGCCCCTTCGGGAAGGCCTTGCCCTGCGGATCGTCGTAGCGGAACGGGCAATGGTCGGATGAGAACAGCGAGAACACGCCCTGCTGGATGCCTTCCCAGCAGGCCTGCTGGCTCGCCTCGTCGCGCGGGGGCGGCGAGCAGACATATTTCGCGCCCTCCATGTTGAGGCCTTGCATGTCCTTTTCGGTCAGCACGAGATATTGCGGGCAGGTTTCGCCGTAGACTTTCAGCCCCCTGATTTGCGCGCGGCGGATTTCCTCCATCGCCTCGCGGTTGGACACATGCACGATCATCACCGGCACGTCGACGAGTTCGGCGAGCGCGATGGCGCGGTGGGTGGCTTCGCGCTCGACCGGGATCGGCCGCGAGGTGGCGTGATATTGCGGCGCGGTCTTGCCGGCGCGCTCAAGACGATCGGTGAGAAAGCGGATGGCGTCGAAGTTTTCCGCGTGCACCATGACCAGCGCGCCGGTCTCGCGCGCCACCGCCATGACATTGAGCAGTTCCAGGTCGGAGAGCGCCATGCCCTCATAGGTCATGAACACCTTGAAAGAAGTGTAGCCGTCGCCGACCAGCGCGGGGAGTTCCTGCCCCAGCACGCGCTCGCTGGTGTCGGTGATGATGAGATGAAACGAGACGTCGACGTAGCAGCGGCCGTCCGCCTTGGCGTGATATTGCTTGACGACTTCGCGCAGCGACTCGCCCTTTTGCTGGAGCGCGAAGGGCAGCACCAAAGTGTTGCCGCCGAAAGCCGCCGCGCGCGTGCCGGAGGCGAAATCGTCGGCCATGACGATTCCCGGCGCCATCGGCTGCGAAAAATGCACATGGCTGTCGATGCCGCCCGGCAGCACAAGTTTTCCCTTCGCATCGACGATCTCCGCCGCGTAGCCGAGGTCGCTGCCGAGCGCGGCGATCTTAGCCCCGCTTATGCCGACATCGCATTGGAACGTGTCGGACGCGGTCGCCACCGTGCCGCCGCGGATGATGGTGTCAAAATCGCTCATCGTGAGTACATTTCTAGCCTGTCGCGGGCGTCGTTGTCGCGGACATTTTGCTTTTGATTTGAACGACAGCTACATCCCGCTGCCGATAAAATCCCGCTTGCCGAGCTCGACGCCGTTGTGGCGCAGGATGGCGTAGGCGGTGGTGAGGTGGAAATAGAAATTCGGCAGCGCGAAGCCGACGAGATAGGCCTGCCCCTTGAATGTCATCGGCTTGCCGCCGACGGAAAACGTGATCTCTTTTTCCTCCGAGCCGTCGATCTGCGCGGGTTTGATGCTTTTCACGAACTCCAGCGTCTTGGCGACGCGCGCCTTCAATTCCTCGAAACTCGTCTCGGTGTCGGCGAATTTCGGAATCTCGACGCCTGCCAGCCGCGCCGAGGTGTTCTTGGCAAAGTCGGAGGCAATTTGAATCTGCTTGGTGAACGACAGCATGTCGGGCGAGAGCCGCGCGTTGAGAAACACGGCGGGCTCGATCTTGCGCGCAGTGGCGTTGGCCACAGCCTTGTCGAGGATGGCGGACAGGCTGGCGAGCATTTGCAGGAACGCCGGGACCGACGCCTGATACATGGAAAGCGGCATGATGTTTCAATCCAGTGCTGTTGGGAGATGCGTCTATAGCAGGACCTTGTGACGGCTGCGATCAACTTCCTTTGTAGGTGGCATAGCTCCACGGCGTGACAAGCAGCGGCACATGATAGTGCCCTTCCGGTTCGGCGATGGAAAAGCGCACCGGCACGGTGTCAAAAAATGAATTATCGCCGAAATAATCGCCGACATAAAACTGCAATTCATAGGTTCCGATCCGCAGCGGCTCGCCGGCGATCAAGGGCGCATCGGTGCGTCCGCCGGCATTGGTGACGGCTTCGCGCAGCAGGCCGCGCGCGCTGGCGCCGATTTCATACAGCGCGATGCGCACGCCTTGCACGGGGCGCCCACGCGCGATGTCGAGCACATGGGTGGACAGTCGCCCATCGGTCTTCGGCTTGCCCGGTCCGTCCACCTTGGCCACAAGCCGCAGCCGCGCGATCAAGGCAATCTCGTCGATGGCGGTCTTGCGCTCGCTCTCGATGTCGTTTGCCAGCCGGCGCTCGAATTGCCGCAGGATCGAGTCGCGGGTGTGCCGGCGCACGCAGACGATGAAGGGAAAGCCGAATTTGTCGCGATAGGCGGCGTTGAGCCGCTGGAAGCGGGAAAATTCTTCGCCGCTGAGACGGTCGAGACCGAGGCGGCCCTGCTCGGATTGCGACTCCTCGGTCAAGTCCGCGCGCGCGAGTTTGCTGCCCAATTCCGGATGGCCGCGGATGAATTCGAGCTGTTGCGCGGGCGGCGTTGCGCGCAGCGCCGTCATCATGGCGTCGTGCAGCGCGGCGACGGTCGGGAAAGGCCGCGCGCCGGCGGCGATCTCGGCCACCCAGGGGGCGTGCTCGAAGACGTCTTTGAGTGCCGCCACGAAAGTCTCGCGCGGCAACGTATTGAGCCGCTCAAGCGGCAGGTTTTCGGGGGCGGGCATCGCAGGCAGCATAGACGATTTCCGGGCCGCGGTAATTTGCCTTGCCCTATAAGGCTTTAGTCGCTCTGGACGGGCCGCGAAAACATGCAGACAATAGTATGTGAGGGGAACACAGGCGTAATGAGTGCCGACATCATCCTCGAAACCGAGGATCTCACCAAGGAATTCGCGGGATTTGTCGCGGTCAACGGCGTCGGCCTCAAGGTCGAACGCGGGACGATCCACGCGCTGATCGGCCCCAACGGCGCCGGCAAAACCACCTGTTTCAATCTGCTGACAAAATTCCTGAGCCCGACCCGCGGGCGCATCATGTTCAAGGGCCGCGACATCACCGCGCTGCCGCCGGCCGAGGTGGCGCAGCTCGGCCTGGTGCGCTCGTTTCAAATTTCGGCGGTGTTTCCGCACATGAGCGTGCTGGAGAACGTGCGCATTGCATTGCAACGCAAGCGCGGCGGATCGTTCGATTTCTGGCGCTCGGCGCGCTCGCTCGATGAGTTCAACGCGCGCGCCATGACGCTGATCGCCGATGTGGGACTTGCCTCGTTCGCGCATTGGATGGCGGTGGAGCTGCCCTATGGCCGCAAGCGCGCGCTGGAAATCGCCACCACGCTGGCGCTCGATCCGGAGATGCTGCTGCTTGACGAGCCGACCGCCGGCATGGCGCACGAGGACATCGACCGCATCAGCGCGCTGATCAAGACGGTTGCCGCCGACCGCACGGTGCTGATGGTCGAGCACAATCTCTCGGTGGTCGAGAACCTGTGCGATCGCATCACCGTGCTCACGCGCGGCCGCGTGCTTGCCGAAGGCAATTACCAGACGGTATCCAACAACGCCGAAGTGCGCGAAGCCTATATGGGGGTGGGCCATGCTTGAGGCCCGCGGCCCGCTGCTTGCGGTCAAGGATTTGCAGGCCTGGTACGGCGAGTCGCACATTCTGCATGGCGTGACCTTCGACGTGCAGCCGGGCGAAGTCGTCACGCTGCTCGGACGCAACGGCGCCGGCAAGACCACGACGTTGAAATCGGTGATGGGCATTGTCGGCCGGCGCACCGGTTCGATCGGCTTCGAAGGGCAGGAACTGATCGCCTGGCAGTCGGATCGCATCGCGCGCGCCGGCATCGCCTTCTGCCCGGAGGAGCGCGGCATCTTCGCCAGCCTCGACGTGCAGGAAAATTTGCTGCTGCCGCCGGTGATCCGGCCGGGCGGGCTCTCGCTCGCGCGCATCTTCGAATTGTTTCCGAACCTGAAGGAGCGGCTCGGCTCCAGCCAGGGCACAAAATTATCCGGCGGCGAGCAGCAGATGCTGGCGATCGGCCGCATTTTGCGCACCGGCGCGCGGCTTTTACTGCTCGATGAACCGACCGAGGGGTTGGCCCCGGTCATCATCCAGCAGATCGGCAAGACCATCCGCGCGCTCAAGGAACAGGGCTTTACCATCCTGCTGGTGGAGCAGAATTTCCGCTTCGCCGCGACGGTTGCGGACCGGTATTATGTCATGGAACATGGGCGTATCATCGACCGGTTCTCGAATTCGGAACTGGACGCCAATGTGGGGAAGCTTCACGACTATCTCGGAGTGTAAAAAAGTGCCCGTCGGGCGCGATAACAAGGAGGAATGCCAATGAAACGTCTCTTAGCTACGGCCGTGCTTGCGGTCGTGCTGGCTGCCGGGACGGCGCAGGCGCAGACCAGCGTCAAGATCGGCGTGCTCAGCGATATGTCGAGCCTGTATTCCGACATCGCCGGCCCAGGCTCGGTCGCCGCCGCCAAGATGGCGATCGCCGACTTCACCGCCAAGAATCCGGGGATCAAGGTCGAGCTTATTTCCGGCGATCACCAGAACAAGGCGGATATCGGCTCGCAGCTTGCCAACCAGTGGTACGACGTCGACAAGGTCGATCTCATCATCGACACGCCGAATTCCGGCGTGGCGCTGGCGGTCAGCCAGATCACATCCACCAAGAACAAGCTGTTCATCGTCTCAGGCGCTGCGGCTTCCGATCTCACCGGCCCGAAATGCAACGCCAACACCATCCACTGGACCTATGACACCTGGATGCTCGCCAACGGCACCGGCAAGGCGCTGGTGAAGACCGGCGGCGACACCTGGTTCTTCCTCACCGCCGACTACGCCTTCGGTCATGCGCTCGAGCGTGACACCGCGGCCGCAGTCGAGAAGAACGGCGGCAAGGTGCTCGGCAAGGTCCGCCATCCGCTCAATACCAACGACTTCTCGTCGTTCCTGCTGCAGGCGCAAACCTCGAAGGCCAAGGTCATCGGCCTCGCCAATGCCGGCGGCGACACCATCAACGCGATCAAGGCGGGCGCCGAGTTCGGCATCGTCAAGGGCGGGCAGAAATTCGCCGGCCTGCTGGTATTCGCCAGCGACGTGAACGCGCTCGGCCTGCAAACGGCGCAAGGCCTGACGCTGACGGAGACCTGGTACTGGGACGCCAACGAGACCAATCGCGCCTGGACCAAGCGCTGGCAGGCGGAACGCGGCGCGGCGGGCAAGTTCCCGACCATGGTGCAGGCCGGCGTCTATTCCGGCATCACGCACTATCTCAAGGCGGTGACGGCGCTCAAAAGCGGCGCCGACGGCAAGGCGGTGGTTGCCAAGATGAAGGACACGCCGACCGACGATCCGCTGTTCGGCAAGGGCACCGTCCGCGCCGACGGCCGCAAGATCCACGACGCCTATCTGTTCGAGGTGAAGGCGCCGTCGGAATCCAAGTATCCGGGCGACTTCTACAAGCTGCGCGCCACCATTCCGGCGGCCGAGGCTTTCCGTCCGCTCAAGGAAGGCGGCTGCTCGCTGGTCGGCAGCTGACGCCAGTTATCCCTCCCCCCTGAAAGGGGGAGGGATTAAAAAGAGCAACGCATGTTCGAAATCTTCGGCATCCCCTCGCAGGCGCTGTTCGGGCAGCTGTTGATCGGGCTGATCAACGGCTCGTTCTACGCGCTGCTCAGCCTGGGGCTCGCCGTCATTTTCGGCATGCTCAACATCATCAATTTCACGCACGGCGCGCAATACATGATGGGCGCCTTCACCGCCTATCTTCTGTTGCAACACACTGGGTTGGGCTATTGGCCGGCCTTGATCGTGGCGCCGATCCTGGTCGGCATCACCGGCATGATCGTCGAGCGCACGATGTTAAAGTGGCTCTACAAACTCGATCATCTCTACGGCTTGCTGCTCACCTTCGGCCTCGCGCTCATCATCGAAGGCGTGGTCCGCAACTATTATGGCTCGGCCGGCTTGCCTTACACCATGCCGGAGTCGCTGCAGGGCGGGCGTAATCTCGGCTTCATGTTCCTGCCGAATTATCGCGCCTGGGTGATCGTGGCCTCGCTGACGATTTGCCTTGGCACCTGGTTCGTGATCGAGCGCACGCGGCTTGGCGCCAACTTGCGCGCGGCGACGGAAAATCCGACGCTGGTGCGCGCCTTCGGCATCAACGTGCCGCGCATGATCACGCTCACTTATGGCTTCGGCATCGCGCTCGCCGCGTTTGCCGGCGTGATGGCGGCGCCGATCTATAACGTCTCGCCGCAGATGGGCGCCGAGCTGATCATCGTCGTGTTCGCGGTGGTGGTGATCGGCGGCATGGGCTCGATCCTCGGCGCCATCGTCACCGGCTTCGGGCTCGGCGTGATCGAGGGCCTGACCAAGGTGTTCTTTCCCGAAGCGTCGAACACGGTGATCTTCGTCATCATGGCGATCGTGCTGCTGGTGCGCCCGGCCGGGCTGTTCGGGCGGAGGGCATGAGCGTGGAGCGCGTCGTCGATCCGCAAGCAAAGCCCGCCGGTTCCATGCGCGGCTGGAGCGAGCCGCTTGCTTTCGGCGTTATGGTCGTGACGCTGGCGGCGGCGCCGTTCTTCGCCTATCCGCTGTTCGTGATGCAGGCGCTCTGTTTCGCGCTGTTTGCTTGTGCATTTAATCTGCTGATCGGCTATGTCGGCCTGCTGTCGTTCGGGCATGCGCTTTATTTCGGCTGGGCGAGCTATCTCAGCGCGCACGCTGCGAAGGTATGGGGTCTGCCGCCGGAGCTTGCCATTATCACCGGCACGGCGACCGCCGCTGCGCTCGGTCTCATTGCCGGATCGCTCGCCATCCGCCGCCAGGGCATCTACTTCGCCATGATTACGCTGGCGTTGGCGCAGATGATGTATTTTTTCGCATTGCAGGCGAAATTCACCGGCGGCGAGGATGGCATCCAGGCGGTGCCGCGCGGCAAGCTGTTCGGCTTCATCGACCTTGCCAATGACATGACGATGTATGCGGTCGTGGTCATCATTTTCCTCGCCGGCTTCCTGTTCATCCATCGCATCATCCACTCGCCGTTCGGCGAGGTGCTCAAGGCGATCCGCGAGAACGAGCCGCGCGCCATCTCGCTCGGCTACAAGACCGAGCGCTACAAGCTGGTCGCCTTCGTTCTGTCGGCCACGCTTGCCGGCGTCGCCGGCTCCACCAAGGCGATCGTGCTGCAGATTGCTTCCCTCACCGACGTGAATTGGCCGATGTCGGGCGAAGTCGTGCTGATGACGCTGCTCGGCGGCCTCGGCACTATCTTTGGCCCGGTGGTTGGCGCCTTCGTCATTCTGGCGATGCAATACAAGCTGGCGCCGCTCGGAGAGTGGGTGCTGGTGATCCAGGGCGTGATTTTCGTCGCCTGCGTGCTGCTGTTCCGCCGCGGCATCGTCGGCGAGATCGCCCATCTGCTGCGCATCAAGCTCTAAGCGCGCATTACACCGTTCAAAAGCCAGCCGAATCAGCTTACACCGGCGAAGTTATGCACACTTGTGCGTAACCCTCATTGCGCGATTGCCGATGCGCATCGATCGGGTGACGATCGATGCCGCCGGGATTCGGCGCTCGCCACGGTTCATCCATGTCGGCAGGGTTATCTCCTCGTCCGTACGACTCGATCGCGCGCCGATGGTGCGATCTGGCGGTGCGGCGGCGCGCGCATTTTCTCGAGCTTTACGACAGCGGCCGCTGGAAGCTTTACTACGACGAGGAACAGTTCCTCGCCCGCATGCGCGAGGCGGTAGCGAGCGTTGAAATCTGGGCGCAGCTTGCCGCCAAGCAGGCGGCAATTGCGCGACAACCGGGACTGTCCGCCAACCCATGAAAATCCTGTTTGCCGCGGCGCTTGGTTTTCTGGCGGCGGCATCGGCCGCTTCCGCCGACGATGAGACCAGGCGCGGCGAGGCGCTGGTCAGCCGGCAATGCGTCTCCTGCCATGCGGTCGGGCGCGTCGGGGCGAGCACGCATGCGCAGGCGCCGCCGTTCCGCAGCTTGAGCGCGAAATATCCAATCGACGCGTTGCAGGAAGCGCTCGGCGAAGGCCTTGTATCCGGCCACCCGGACATGCCGGAATTCAAATTTTCCGGGCCCGATGTCGGCGCCATCATCGCCTATCTCAAATCGATCCAGGTCCGTTGAGCGATTGTCTGCCATGTGCCGCCGGGAGGTTGCCGGGGCGCGGCTGCCGTCTATGATCCGCGGCCCTGCCGCACCAACCACGGAAATCCCATGAGCACTCTTTTTTCGCCGATCCGGCTTGCCGGCCTGGAACTCGCCAACCGCATCGCCGTCTCGCCGATGTGCCAATACAGCGCCGACGACGGATGCGCCAACGAATGGCATCTCGTGCATCTCGGCATGCTGGCCAATTCCGGCGCCGGCCTGCTGGTGGTGGAAGCGACCGCGGTGGAGCGGCATGGCCGCATCACCCACGGCTGCCTCGGGCTTTATTCCGATGCCTGCGAGGCGGCGCTCGGCCGCGTGATCGAGCAGGCCCGCCGGCTCGGCAATGCCAAGATCGGCATCCAGCTCGCCCATGCCGGCCGCAAGGGTTCGGCGCAACGGCCGTGGCAAGGCGGGCAGGCGCTCACGGCGAGCGAAGATTTGTGGGAAACCGTTGCGCCCTCAAGCACGCCGTTCGGCGACAATTGGCATCTGCCGCGCGCCGCGACGCAGCAGGACATGGCGCGGGTGAAGGATGCTTTCGTTAAGGCTACGCAACGCGCGCTGCGCATCGGCTTCGAGACAATCGAATTGCACATGGCGCACGGCTATCTGCTGCACAGTTTCATGTCGCCGGTGTCCAACCGGCGCGATGACGAATTCGGCGGCTCGTTCACGAACCGCTTGCGGTTTCCGCTCGATGTGGTGAAGGCCGTGCGCGCGGTGGTGCCCGCAGGCACGCCGCTCGGTGCGCGCATCACCGGCAGCGATTGGCGCGAAGGTGGGCTCGGCCCCGACGATGCCGTCGCCATCGCCAAGGCGCTCAAGGTCGCGGGGCTGGATTATGCCGATATCTCATCCGGCGGCGTCACCGCCGACACCCGCAATCCCACCGAGCCCGGATACAACGTGCCGATCGCCGAACAAGTGCGGCGCGAGGCCGGCATCGCAACGCGCACGGTCGGGCTGATCCTCAAGCCGGCGCAGGCCGAGGCCATCGTCGCCGGCGGCAAGGCCGACATGGTGGCGCTCGCCCGCGCCATGCTCGACGATCCGCATTGGGGCTGGCACGCGGCGCAGGCGCTCGGCGCCGAAGTGGTGCGCCCGCCGCAAT
>CAMAWF010000075.1 GCA_945861895.1 Rhizobium sp. Q54 | reverse complement strand
GGACGTGGACGTATGACCGTCCTGCAATTTGTAGTCTTCCATCAGAGCTTGCCCGACCGCCTGCACGATGCCGCCCTCGATCTGGCCTTCGACGCCATTCGGGTTGACCGCGCGGCCGACATCGTGCGCCGCCCAGATGCCGAGCACCTGCACCTCGCCGGTCACGGTATCGACCTCGACCTCGGCGACCTGGCAGCCGAACACGTAAGCCTGCCACGGCCGGCCGGCGCCATCGACCGGATGCAGCCCGGTGGTGTCGGTGCCGAACGACGCGGAGCCGACCGGCACCACGCCGCGCTTTTTGACGATGTCGACGGCCTCGCCCATCGTGATGCGGTGATTGGTGCCTTTGGCCCAGATTTCGCCGTTGCCGGTTTGGATCAGATCGGCCTCCACGTCCCAGACTTCCGCCATCGCCGCGACCAGCTTGGCGCGCGCTTCGCGGCAGGCGAGCGCGACCACGTTGCCGATCATGTAGGTCTGCCGGCTGGCGCCGGCATGCGCCGCCTCGGGCGAGCGCGCCGTGTCGTTGTCTCCGATCATCACGTCGGCGGGCTTGATGCCGATCTCATGGGCGGCGATCTGCGCCAGCACCGTCAGGATGCCCTCGCCGATCTCGGTGACGCCGGTGACGATCTTGGCGCTGCCGCCGTCGTCGATCTCGGCCCAGGCGCCGGCGCGATCGATCACCGCGGTGCGGGCGATCCCGTACCAGCAGGCAGCCATGCCGCGTCCGCGCTTGCGTGCCATGCCCTACTCCGCCGCCTGCTGCTTTTCAGCCGTCTCGAAACGCGCGCCGAGCGAGACCGGCGGACGGTTGCCGTCACGGCCGAGATCGCCGCGTTTATCGCCACGCGAAACCGGCGCGCCGGCTTCCCAGCCGGAAGCTTTTTCCGCCGCCTCCAATGCGCGCAACAGGCTGACCGAGCCGAGTTTCTGCTTGGTGTGGGTGGTCGCGCCGTCGCGCATGGCGTTGATGCGGCGGATGGCGAACGGATCGAGCCCCAGCCGCTCGGCGGCGACATCGAGCATCGATTCCGTGGCGAACTCCGTCTGCAAGGCGCCGAACGAGCGGAAGGCGCCCGACGGCGTGTTGTTGGTGTAGACGCCGAAGGTGTCGATCTTGACGTGCGGGATGACATAGGGTCCGGCGGCGAGGATCGCGGCCTTGCGCATGACGCCTGCGGTCGAGAGGCCATAGGCGCCGCCGTCCGAGATCATCTTCATTTCCAGCGCGCGGATGCGGCCGTCGCGCGTGAGCCCCATGCGCAAGTTCGTGCGCGAGGGGTGGCGCTTGGCCGTCGAGACGATCGATTCTTCGCGCGTGAACACCAGCCGCACCGGCCGCCGCGTCTTCATCGCCAGCAGCGCCAGCATGCCCTGGTAGATCATGTCTTCCTTGCCGCCGAAGCCGCCGCCCACCGGGCTCATGATGAAACGCACTTTGGCGATCGGCATTGCGAGGATGCGCGCCAGCAGGCGGCGGTGATGCGTGATGTTCTGGCTGGGCGAGACCACCGTCACCACGCCATCGTGATCGAGGTAAGCGAGGCCCGCTTCCGGCTCGAGATAGGCGTGCTCGACCGCCTGCGTGGCGTAGTTCTCTTCCAGCAGCAGGTCGGATTCGGCAAAGCCCTTCTCGACATCGCCGACGCGGATCGGGACGTGCATGGTAATGTTGTCGGGCGCATAGTCATGCAGCACCGGCGCGCCGTCGTACATCGCCTCGTCGGGATCGAACACCGCGGGCAGTTCTTCATAAACCACTTTTATTTTTTCCAGCGCGCGGACGGCTGCGAGCGGATCTTCCGCCGCCACCGCCGCCACCGCCTCGCCGACATAGCGCACCTTGCCGCGCGCCATGACCGGCTGGTCGTTGACGAAGACGCCGAAGCCGTCCTCGCCCGGCACATCGGCCGAGGTAATGACGCCTTCGACGCCCGGCATCGCTTCGGCTGCCGACGTATCGATGGAGACGATGCGCGCATGCGCATGCGGCGAGCGCAGCACCTGCACATGCAACATGCCCGGCATCGTCATGTCGCCGGCATATTTCAGCGCGCCGGAGACTTTCGACGGCGCATCGATGCGCCGCACATTCTTGCCGATAAAGTCGCCCTGTTCGGCGTCCGCTTCCGCAAAAGCCGTGGCCGGCAGCGTGCCGTTCTGCACGTCGCGCGCCATTTCCACGGCGTCGAAAATCTTCTGATAGCCGGTGCAGCGGCAGATATTTCCGCCGAGCCGCTCCTTGATCTCTTCGCGGCCGACGAACGGATTGGCGCGGATCGCGGCGGTCGCCGCCATCACCATGCCGGGAATGCAATAGCCGCACTGGCTGGCGCCGGCCTTGTGAAACGCCTTTTGCAGCAGCGAGAGTTCGCCGGTCCGGGCCAGCGCTTCGATGGTCTCGATGCTCGTGCCTTGCGCCTTCGCCACCGGCATCAGGCACGACTTCATCAGCACGCCGTCGACGAACACCGAGCAGGTGCCGCATTCGCCCGCGCCGCAACCTTCCTTGTTGCCGGTGAGATTAAGATCGTCGCGCAGAAAGTCCAACAGCCGCTGATGCGGCTTGGCGCTGCGCGAAACTTTACGGTCGTTGACGGTGGCTACAAAATGAAGGTCAGGCATAGGCCGCCTCCAGTTCGGGCGCGAGCGCAGCTGCGTCGGCGCCGGCGCGGCGCGCCGCATTGATCAGGCCGCGCATCATGAAGCCGCGCACCACGTCGCGCCGGTATTCCTGCCGCGTGCGCGAGGCCACCAGTTCGACCGGCATTGCCGCCGCCCGCTCAAGCCGCTCCATGCCGATCGGGCCGCCACGCAGAAATTTCTCGACTTCGGCAAGGCGCAGCGGCAGCGGACCAATGCCGGCAATCGCCAGCCGCACGTCCTCGATTTTCCGCCCCGTACTGTCGAGCTTGACCAGCGCGGCAAGGCAAACCAGCGAGATCACCAGCGAGCGGCGGTGGCCGACCTTTTCAAAACTGCCGCCGTAACCGGGCAGCGCGTCGCATTCGATCGCGACCAGCAGCTCGCCGTCTTCGAGCGCGGTCTTGTTGGGACCGGTAATGAAACTTTCAAGCGGCATCTTACGGCGGGCGGTTTTACCGCCGCGCCGGGCCGCCAGTTCGACCGTGGCCTCATGCGCGATCAGACACGGCGTGCCGTCGGCGGCCGGCGAGGCGTTGATGATGTTGCCGCCGATGGTGGCGAGCGAGCGGATCTGATCGTCCGCAAACCACACCGCGCAGCGCGGCATGCACGGCATCGCGCGACCGAGCGCGGGATCGTCGAGGAAGCGCTGGATCGGCGTCGCCGCGCCGAACCGCACGCGGCGGTCGCCGGTCTTCTTTTCGTTCAACTCGGGAATTTTCGCGACATCGATCAGGGCGCGGATATGCACGTCGCCGGCGCGGCCCTGGCGCGCCCAGGGCAGCGTGTCGGTGGCACCCGCGACGACGCGATAATGGCCGCGATGCTTTTCCATCGCGGCGAATGCTTCGTCGAGCGAAGCCGGCGTCAAATATTCATCGCAGATCAGCATCGCCGTTTCAGATCCTTGCTTACTTATCTCTCCCCTGAAGGGGAGGGATAAAAAGTTACTCCGCCGCTTCCTTCTGCGCGGCGTTCATTTTCGCCTTCACCACCACCTTGATCGCATCGTCGACGCGGTCCTTGGCGTAGCGGATCGCCGTCGGCAGATCGTCGAGCGGGAACGTGTGCGTGTGAATCTTGGTGGCGTCGAAGCGCTTCTGCCGCATGAAGGCTTCGGCGCGGTGCGTCGCGCTCTTGCCCTCGCCGCGAATGCCGTAGAGGTAAATATTGTTGCGCACGATATGCGCGACATCGACCGGCACTTTTTCGTGCGCAAAGGCGGCGAGGCAGACCTTGCCGCCGCGGTTGACCATGCGCACGGCGTCGTTGACGGCGCTGGCCGCCGCCGAGCATTCGACCACGTAATCGACGCCCTTGCCGCCGTTGAGTTTTTTCACCGCGGCGACCACGTCCGGCTCCTTGCGGATGTTGACGACATGATCGGCGCCGAGTTCGAGGCCGATCTTGAGCCGGTTGTCGCGCGTGCCGGTGAGGATAACGGGATGCGCGCCAAGCGCCTTTGCCACCGCCACCGCCATCAGCCCGATCGGCCCCGGCCCCGTCACCACAACGCTTTCGCCCGCGACCAAGCCTCCAAGTTCGGTGAGCGCATACATCGCCGTACCGGCGGTGACGACAAGCGTGCCTTCCTCGTCCGACATCTGGTCCGCAATGGCGACCAACGTGTTGATGTTATTGACCTGGTATTCGCAGAAGCCGCCGTCGGTGGTGAAGCCGTTGGCGCGGTGGCCCTTGTCGACGTCGCCGTAATTGAGCCCGTAATTGTGGCAGGAGGTGTACATGCCCTCGCGGCAACGCTTGCACTGGCCGCAGCCGGCATGAATTTCCACCGCGATGCGCTGGCCGATCCGGTATTCGTCGACACCCGGCCCGAGCGCGGCCACCGTGCCCATATATTCATGACCGGGGGTCCAGTTCTTGTTGAACGGCAGCCCGCCTTCGATCAGCGCCGGAGGCCCGTGATAGATGTTCTCGAGATCGGTGGCGCAGATCGCCACCGCGTCGATGCGCACCAGCACTTCCGCTTTCTTCGGCACCGGCACCGGCTTGTCCTTCAGCGTCAGCTGTCCGGGATCGCCGAGCACCCAGGCTTTCATGCGGTCCGGAACCGGAAAGTCCTTGCTCGTCTTCACTCCGGCTGGGGCGTACATCGTTATTCTCCTTGTCAGTCTCGTTATTACACCGCGACGGCCTGCGGGCCTTGGGCATTGGGTTGCGATTGCGGCTCGCCAAGTTCGGCGGAAAGCGCGCGCGTGGCGGAAACCACTTCGTCGCGCATCAGCGCGATGTGCTTTTCGTTTGCCCGCATGCCGGGCGCCGACGCGCTGATGGCGCCGACGACGGCGCCGGCATGGTCGCGGATCGCGGCGCCGACGCAAGTCACGCCCGGCTGGAACTCCTCGCGATCGAGAGCGAAGCCGTTGCGCCGCACCAGGCGCAGCTCTTCGACCAGCGCCGAAAAATCGGTGATCGTAGTCTCGGTGAAGCGCTCCATCCCGCCGGCCAGAATGCGGCGGATTTCGTCTTCCGGCAGCCAGGCCAGCATGGCCTTGCCGGTGGCGGTGGCATGCGCGGCGTCGGATTTGCCGACCGTGCCAGTATCGACGCGCACGGCGTGACGCGCCTCGCGCATCAGCAAGGTGACGACGGCGTCGCCTTGCAGCGCGGCGAGATGCACGGTTTCGCCGGTGGCCTGGCTGATGCGCTCGATGAACGGTTGCGCGCGGCGCGGCAGATCGACTTGCAGGCAGGCGTGGCCGAGATAGAGAATGCGCGCGCCGAGCGCGTAGAGACGCCGGCCGGGCACCTTGGCCGCGAAGCCGCGCTGGATCAGCGTCGCCAGCAGATGGTGGCAGGTGGAAATATTGAGCCCGGTACGGGTGGCAAGCTCGGTCAGCGTCGCCTCGCCGCCGGTCTCGGCAATGGTCTCGAGCAGCAACAGCGCCCGATCGACCGACTGAATGCTATTGCGGCCGCCGCCGGCACGGGCCGCGCGCGTCTTTCCCGGCCCGGGAATAACTTTGGCGTCCATGGCGGCCTGCTCCCTAGCGGATGAAGGAAATGGGCCGGACGGGATCAAGTCAAGGACATTTTTAGATGGCGAATATGACTTTCGCCATTTGAAATAACCAAAAAAAGAGCCCGCAGTGCGGGCCCCCTAAACCATTGAATCTGAATGAAGTCTAGGCGAGCCCGAGTTCGGTCTCCAACCCACCGCACAGCATCTGCCCGAGCGTAATGTGCATCTCCTGGATGCGGGCGACCGTATCCGAGGGGACGACCAGGAGATGATCTGCGAGGCCGGCGAGATCGCCGCCCCCGCGCCCGCTCAAGGCCGCGGTGACGAGGCCCATGCTCCTTGCCTGGACCAGCGCCTTGAGCACATTCGGGCTCTTGCCGGAGGTCGAAATGGCGATGACGACATCGCCCTTCTTGCCGAGCGCCTCGATCTGGCGGGCAAAAATCCGGTCGAAGCCGAGGTCGTTGCCGGCCGCGGTGAGCGCGGAGGTGTCGGTGGTGAGCGCAAGGGCGGCGATCGCCACGCGGTTGTTCTTGTAGCGAACGGTCAATTCGGTAGCGAGGTGCTGGGCGTCGGCGGCGCTGCCGCCATTGCCGAAGAACATCAGCTTGCCGCCGCCGCGGATCGACTTGGCGCAAGCCGCGAGCAGATCGCCGAAGCCGCGCGCCAGCGCCGCTTCGGTGCGCGCGGCAACATCGCGATGCTCGGCAAATTCAGCTTTGAAAAAGGCTGCTACGTCCACTGGCCGTCCCCCTCAGGCTGCATCGCCGCGAAAATCCGGCACCGCATCGCGCAACACGCGGTAGATCACCGTGCGCTCATTGGCCGAGAGACCCTGCTCCAGCGTCTTGAGCCAGCCGCGCATTGCCGCGAGCGATGGCTGCACAGGTTTGGCGGCCACAATGCCGGCGATGCCGATTTCATTGCTCGGCTCCTCGCGGGCGAACAAAATCTCATGCAGCCGCTCGCCCGGACGGATACCGGTGAAAACAATCTCGATATCGCGGCCAGGCACCAGCCCGGTGAGCCGTATCATCCGCTCGGCGAGATCGAGGATTTTCACCGGCTGGCCCATGTTGAGCACATAAACGGAAACATCGCCGCGGTCGGTTTCAAGCGCGTGGCTTGCGGCGGTCACGACAAGGTCGCAAGCTTCGCGGATGGTCATGAAGTAGCGCACCATATCCGGATGCGTGACGGTGACCGGGCCGCCGGCCTCGATTTGCGCCTTGAAGCGCGGAACCACCGATCCGTTGGACGCCAGCACGTTGCCGAAACGCACGGAGATCAGCCTCATTGCGCGGCGCCCGCCATTGCCGCGGGTGGAAAACTCGTTGTCGAGCGCCTGGCAATACATCTCGGCCAGCCGCTTGGTTGCGCCGAGAACCGAGACCGGCTCGATCGCCTTGTCGGTCGAGATCATCACCATCGCGGCGGCGCCGGCGGCGGCGGCGGCATCCGCCACGTTGACCGAGCCGAACACGTTGGTCTTGATTCCCTCGTCCCAGTCGTTTTCAAGCAACGGAACGTGCTTGAGCGCCGCGGCATGGAAAACGATGTCGGGCTTGAACTTCGCGATCAGCCCGGCGATGCGGTCGCGGTCGCGCACATCGGCGAGGCGGCCTTCGACCGAGGCGCCGCCGTGCTTGGCGGCCAGCGCCTCCAGAACGGCATAGAGCGCGGGCTCGGAATTCTCGATCACCAGCAGGCGCGCGGCGCCGAATGTCACGACGCGGTCGCAGATCTCTGCGCCGATCGATCCGCCGCCGCCGGTCACGACGATGGATTTTCCGGTGACAAAATTCTCCAGACGGCGATAGTCGATTCTGACGCTCGGCCGCAGCAACAAGTCCTCCACCGCGACCGGCGCGAGCTGCACGGTTTGCCCACCAGTTTCCAGCGAGGGCAGCTGGCTCATCGCCAGTCCGAGCCGGCGCGCTCGTATCAGGATCGCTTCCGGCTTGGCTTCCGGCGCAAGCGCCGATGGCGCCAGGATCAGCCGGGTGACCCGATTGCCGCGCGCCGCGATGTCGGCGACAACCCGCTCAAGATCGTCCACATCGCCGAGCACCGGAATGCCCCTGATCGCCTGACTCCGGTCGGCGAAGGAGGGCGACAGGATACCGACCGGCAAAATCTTCTTCACCGCGCCGCTCTCAATGGCTCGCAGCAGCACCTCGGCATCGGCGGCGCGGCCGACGATGAGCGTGGGAGTGGAGCCGGCAAACTTGGCCTGTTGCAGCGTGCGCGCGTAGTGAAGGTAGCGATAAGCGACACGCCCGCCGCCCAAAAAAGCGATCTGGATGAACCAGTAAAGCGCGATGGTAATTTTCCCGAAGTAGAACGTGCCGTAAAATTTGGGCGACAGCAGCACGTAATCCAAGACCAAAAGCGAAACGGCGAGAACCGTTGCCGCCAGGAAAATATTGTAAAGGTCCGGCAGCGAGGTGAAGCGCCACTTGGTCTTGTGCAGCTGAAAAATATAGTTGACCAGCCCGGCATAGACGACGAAAGCCGGCAGAAAAATAACCAGCCCCGCCAGCCGCGCCGTCAGCTGCTGGTCTTCAAAGCGCATATAAAATGTAACGACGACCGCCGCCGCGACGACGGTCAAATCGTGCAGCACGATCAACATTTGGCGCGAAGTGAGACGCGGCAGCCGGATCATGATCCAATCATCGCTATGCGGTAGCGGACGCCAAATTCATATAACCCAAGTTCATTGCTCATTTCAGGCGGCAATCACATGATCGAGGCGCGGCATTATTGCTTCAATAGACCACGTTGGCGTTATCCAGAAATCCCCAGACATCGACCACCGGCTTGCCCTTGAGATCGGCTTTCTTGAATGCGGAGTGCGGCGTGCACAGGATCAGCAGATCGCTGCGGTCGACAACGGCGTCGAACGGCAGAAGCGCCGGGTCGGTGGTGACGAACGGATCGGTGGTGAGCACCTCGCGGGCGCAGGTCTGCAAGGCTTTCTTGAGCTTGTAGCTCAATGACGCCCGGGTGTCGTCGATATCGGCCTTGAACGCCATGCCAAGCAATCCAACCGTCATTTTTTCCAGCTCGAAGTTGCGCCGCAGGTCCTCGACCACGTTCAACACCAGGCCTTCGTTGATCTGCATCGCAGCATGCCCCAGCCCAAACTGGTTGCGCGCGAAGGCGGCGAGCTGCATCGTGTCCTTGAACAGGCACGGCCCGGCGGCGAAGCCCGGTCCGGGAAAGTTTTTTGCCCGCGGATAATTGTGCTTCATTGCCTTCATGATGGTCTGATAATCCGCGCCGGCGGACTTCGCGATCAGGTAAAATTGGTTGGTCGCCGCAAACTCGATATAGCGGTAGGCATTGCTGAACAGTTTGGCGAATTCGGCCTCGAGCGGCGTCACAATGACAAGTTCCGGCGCGATCAGCCGAAACAAGGCGGCGGCTTCCTGTTCCGCCTCGGGCGACATGCCGCTGACGATCTGCGGCATCTCGCGCAACTCCTTGATGCCATGGCCCTGCACGACCCGCTCGGGACAGAACGCGACCTTGAGATTGCGGCCGAGCCGCTTGAGATAGGAATCGAGCCACGCCGTTGTGCCGGGATAGACCGTCGATCGCAGCACGAGAAGCTGGCCGTCGACGAGATGCGGCAATAGCGCGTCGATGCACTCCTGAATCGCCTTGCGGACCGGATTAAAGAATTCATCGACGGGGGTGCCGACCGTGACGATGACCGGCCCTTGCCTGCCAATCTCCTGCGGCGAGGACGTGAAGATCAGCCGGTTTTCCGCGAGTGCCTTTGAAAGCAGCGGCGCTGCGCCATGCTCGATGTACGGCAGCTTGCCGCCGGCCAGTGTCGCCAGCGTTTCCCGATTGAGGTCATTGACATTGACCGTAAGCCCCGCCTCCGCAAAGGCAAGCACCAGCGGTATGCCGACATGGCCGGCCCCGCCGACAACCGTGAGATCGGCGCTGCCGACACTGCCGGCTTGCGGAAATTCTTTCTGGGATTTTGCTCTGTTCAAGTGCTCTCTCCAGACGCGATCGGCAACGGCCGCGGATCGTCAATGGCAGATATCGATACCGGCAAAATGACCGCCAGGAATTTCCATATCCTTACTGCGTCGTGCGGTCCGCAACCAAGGACTTAATAGCTTTATCGGCCAGCAATTGCTCGAAATATCTGATGGTGCGTGTCAGACCCTCTTTAAGCTGAATGCCGGGCTGCCAGCCAAGGATATCGTTCGCACGAGAAATATCCGGACAGCGCTGGCGGGGGTCGTTTTCCGGCAATGGCCGATGAACGATGCGCGAGCGCGAACCCGTTATGGCGACGATCATGGATGCCAATTCAAGGATTGAGAACTCCGCCGGGTTCCCGATATTCAGCGGGCCGGTCACCGAATCCGGCGTCGCCATCAAGCGCACCAGGGCGTCGATGAGGTCGTCCACATAGCAGAAAGACCTCGTCTGCGAGCCGTCGCCGAAGATCGTAATGTTGCGCCCAAGCAGCGCCTGCACGATGAAATTCGACACCACCCGCCCGTCGTTCGGGTGCATGCGCGGTCCATAGGTATTGAAGATGCGCGCCACCTTGATGCGTAATTTATGCTGGCGCTGATAGTCGAAAAACAGCGTCTCGGCGCAACGCTTGCTTTCATCGTAGCAGGAACGCGGACCGATCGGATTGACGTGGCCCCAATAGTCTTCGCGCTGCGGATGCACCTCGGGATCGCCATAGACCTCCGAGGTGGAGGCCTGAAGGATTTTCGCCCGCACGCGCTTGGCCAAACCAAGCATGTTGATCGCGCCATGCACGCTGGTCTTGGTGGTCTGTACCGGGTCGCGCTGGTAGTGAACGGGCGAGGCGGGACAGGCGAGATTGTAGATTTGATCGATCTCCAGATAGATCGGGAAGGTCACGTCGTGGCGGATGAGCTCGAACCGTTTGTGATCGAGCAGGTGCTCGACATTACGCCGTGCGCCGGTGAAAAAATTGTCGAGACAGAGGACATCCGCGCCCTCCGCCAGCAGCCGTTCGCACAGATGCGAACCGAGGAAGCCCGAGCCGCCGGTAATAAGAATACGGTTTTCCAGATCCACCCGATTGCCCCTGCGCAGCTAATCGCTCGTCCGAATGCACGGACGGTATAGCATGTCCAACGCCAAAAAAGTTGCCACGGCTACAAAGCGTTTTCGCCGGGACGGAAGACGATCGTATCGCCGAGAACAAGCAAATCCATCTTGGTGCGGAGAAAACAATCGAGCGCCTGGATCGGCTCCCAGACCATCGGTTCGTTCTCGTTGAAGGATGTATTGAGCAGCATGGGCACGTCCGTCAGATCGCGAAATGCTTCGATCAACCGGTGAAAGCGCGGGTTGCTTCGCCGGGACACGGTCTGCAACCGGCCGGAACCGTCAATGTGAGCGACCGCGGGAATAAGACTGCGCTTTTCATTCCGGATCTGGAAAACCTGGCTCATGAAGGGGACTGCGCCATTTTCTTCGAACCAGTCGGACACATCCGCTTCGAGTATTGCAGGAGCGAAAGGCCGAAACGATTCCCGCCGCTTGATCCTCTCGTTAAGGATTGTCTTCATGTCGGCGCGGCGCGGATCGCACAAAATCGAGCGGTTGCCGAGCGCCCTTGGGCCCCATTCGCCTCGCCCTTGAAACCAGCCGACAATTTTTCCATCGGTGATTGCCGACGCAACCCGCCGGCAGAGCGCCAATTCATCCGGAATTATTTCGATCGTGCAACCGGCCTGCGCGATCCGGCTTTGCTGCTGCGACAGCAGCCTGGCAATTTCGTCGGCGAAAAATTGCGGGCCCCAATAAGCGTGTTGCATGACAAAGGACCGCGAATTGCCAAGACCATGCCAGACGGTGAGCGCAGCCCCGATCGCGCCGCCGGCGTCCCCCGCGGCGGCCGGAACATAGACGCGCCGGAACGGCGTCTTCCGCTTCACCTTGCCGTTGGCGACGGAGTTCATGGCGCAACCGCCGGCCAATGCCAAATCCGTGAGCCCGGATTTTTTCGCAACCGCCGTCAGAAGATGAAAAAACGCCTCTTCATACATGTCCTGCATGGAGCGGGCGATGTCATGGTGCCGGTCCTCAAGCGGATCGTCCGGCCGCCGCCGCGGACCGAGCAGGGTCTCCAGCGCCGGCGCAAACAGATCGCCGAATTCCGGCGCGCCATTTGCCCATTGATAATCCACCGGCTCGCGATGATGGCGAAAATAATCGAGATTGAGCGCGTAGCCGCCGTCCGCCTTCAGCCGCACGATCTCACGCATCGCGCCGATAAAGGAAGGCAAGCCGTAGGGCGCCAGCCCCATCACCTTGAACTCGTCGCCGTAGCGGGGAAAACCGAGATATTGCGTCAGAGCTTGATAGAAAATGCCAAGTGAATGCGGAAAATAGACCCGCCCCTCCACGCCGATATTTGTGCCGTCGCCGGCGCCCCAGGCGGCGCTGGCAAAATCGCCGAATCCATCGACGGAAACGACCGCCGCTTTATCGAAGGGCGACGCATGGAACGAGGATGAAAGATGAGCGAGATGGTGTTCAACGCGATGAAACCGTCCGTTAAATGTCTGACCGGGAAACTCCTTTACGACGAGCTGCGGCAGGCGCTCGCGGCCACGGCGGTTCCGGAGCCGGCCGAGTATCAAATTCAGATTCGGGCGTCGTGAAACGACGTGGCCAATTTTTCTAAACAAGTTTGCGCCGTTGTCCTGATTGACGGCGATATGATCGACCTGCGCGAGCGTGATGCCCGCCTGATCCAGGCAACAAGCAATCGACTTCGCGGGAAATCCGGCCCAATGTTTGACGCGGCGAAAGCGTTCTTCTTCTACCGCCGCCACAAGCTGCCCATCGCGCAGCAAAGCCGCCGATGAATCTGCGTGAAACGCATTGAGGCCGAGAATTATCATTCAGCCCCGAGCCCGCGCGATCAATACGCCTTTGTTGGCGTTCATCCCCGATCTTGCGATTGGCGACAGCAGGAAGGCGACAATCGGAATCAGCGATTTCGGCAGGCCTTTCTTTTCGGCAAGATAAACCCTGACGTATCGCTCAAGCGGCCAGGACAATTCATTCCTGCAATCCAACCGCACGATTTCAAAACCGTGCCGCTGCATCAGCAAGGATAACGACCGCGGCGTGTAGTTTTGCAGATGAAATATCGACGTGCGCGCCCGCTGCCAGGTCCGCCCGGCCGCCCCTAACGCCGGCAGCTTCTGCACCGCATGCATGACGCGATCCAGACGGGTTACCACCGGGGTGTGCAGGTAAAGCACCCCGCCGGGCCGCAGCACACGTCTTGCCGCTGCAAGCGTGGCGCCCGGGTCCGGTACATGCTCCATCACATCCATCAGCGTGACGACGTCGAAAGCCGACGATGGCAGCGTGGCATAGTCGAAATCGCGATAGCACCGGCGCAGCAGGCCGGGCGTGTCCGCGATTTTGCTGCCGGGAATCTCGTGCATCGACAGGCTTGAAAATCCCTGCGCCCGCAATGCCCGCAGAAATGCCCCATCGCCGCCGCCGATATCGAGCAGGTCCGCGGAAAAACCGGCCAATCCGGCAAGCTCGCGCGCCGCGCCGGAAAATTTTTTCGCGCTCGCATCCGCGACCTCGGCGTAATATGCGGCTTCATCCAAGCTCGCATAGGCTTCCGCCAATTCCCGATCTTGAATTTGATTTCCGACAAAGACACTGCCGCAATCGTTGCAGCGATAATTTTCCAGCCATCTTGTCTGGCTATGCTCGTTAAATGTTTGGCACAGATGCGAATTGCCGCCGCCGCCGCAGACGCGGCAGCGGACGCCGGAGAATTCTTTGGAGTTATCGATCACGTCGTCAAACGGACATGCGTAAAATAATTATGCAACTGCCTGCGCCCGCGCCTGAGATTTCAGGTCCGCGTACAAGATTTCCATTTTCGCGGCCAGGCGCGGCCAGGCGCAATATTCGCCGACATATCGCTGGCCGGATTTACCCAGAGCAGCAGCGAGACCGGCGTCGTCAACCAGCCGCGCGATGGCCGCGGCGAGCGAGGCGGGATCGCCTTCAACCACGATGCCGCCGGCGGCGGCGCGCACGATCTCAGCCGCTCCCACTTCGGGCGTGACCACCACCGGTAAGCCTCGCCGCATCGCTTCCAGAACGGTGTTGCCGAAATTTTCCGAATCGGACGGCAGCACGAACAATTGCGCCGCGGCAAAGAGATATTCCTTGTCCGCCCCGAGCACTGTCCGTGGCAAAAATCGAACGCGCTCGGCGATTTCCAGACGCCGGGCGAGATCGAACAATCGCGGAAACATGTTTTCGTCATCGGTCCCGGCGATGGCGAGTGTTCCGCCTGCCGTCAGGGCAAACGCTTGCAGAAGCCGATGCAGACCCTTTTTCCAACTCAAGCGTCCAAAATAGAGAACAAGCGGCCGCCCTTCAGCCAGTTTCCTGACGTCCGCGGAAATTTCAACGTCGGCGGCAGTACCTTCAGGATCGTCAACGCCGTTGGCGACCGTTATGACGGGCGGAAGCTTCCAGCCAAATTTTTCGAGTTCGATCCGTTCCAATTCGGAGGTCACATGAATAGCGCCAGCCCGCTCGAAGCTCGTTCTTTCTATCAAATTGATCCATAGCGTCTTGGGCAGCCAACTGCGCCGCCGGATCAGCTCCTTTACCAACATGCCGCGCGGGGAAATCAGATAGGGCACATCCGCCTGCCTGGCGGCGCGCGCAGCCGCCCAGGTCGGCCAGAGAAATACCGAATGAAGATGGACCACGTCGAACGCGGCGATATCTTGCTTCAAAGCGCGCGCGAGAGAAGGCGAGTGGAACAATCGCCGGAGAATATCGGATGCAAAATACCGGATGCTGACGCCATCCAGGCAAACCGGGCTGTCCACCGGAACACGGCTTATCCCCGGCCCGTCCACATTCGTCGTGAACACTTCGATATCATGACCCTTCGCCGCCAGCGCCCGGCACAAACCATGCACGGCGAAAACCGGGCCGCCGTAACGAACTGCCGGGAGATACATCGGGAGCACATGAAGTATTCTCATCCGTTGAAGCACTGGCGCTGTTGCATCTCATTAATGGGTCGGCCAGCGGCACCCTGAGAGGTGCGGGCTTTCAATCCGGATCGAACGCGGAACTGTAGTCGCGCTTCAGGTCCGAATCCTGCGCCGCCTTCCGCAAGATGCAATTCCCTATCACAAGAAGATCGAGTTCGTTGCCCATGAAGCAGCGGAAGGCATCTTCCGGCGTACATACGATCGGCTCGCCACGGACGTTGAAGCTGGTATTGACCGATTTTGTTGAAAAAGTCCGGCAATAAATCGAGGCGGATCGCGTCGCGAGGTTGACGGCGCGCTAGATCGGCGGCCCGATGTACTGTCAGGCTGGTTTCAGGTTCGGTATCGGTATCAGTTTCGCCAGTTTCCGGAGGTTCTGGGCGGT
>CAMAWF010000074.1 GCA_945861895.1 Rhizobium sp. Q54 | reverse complement strand
TTCCGCAGCCGCACGCCCAAAGCCCGCAAGTAGCGTTGTGACAAGGCTAAAACGCGCATCCCAGATCAGCGTCGCCACTCGTCCGATCGGCCCGATATTCATGGCGGCGAGTTCGTCGCGATACTCGACCCAGAGATCCTCGATGGTTTGCCGCGTCAGTGCGGCAATGATCGGCGCAACCAGTATTGTTTGTGCGACAATCATCGCCTGCGGCGTGAACAGAATTCCCCAGCTGCCGAGCGGGCCCGAGCGCGACAGCGCGAGATAGACAGCGAGCCCGACGACGACCGGCGGCAAGCCCATCAGCGCGTTGAGCACGACGACCACGCCTTCACGTCCGGGAAAGCGTGTGAGCGCGATCAGTGCGCCGAACGGCACGCCGATGAGCGCCGCGCACAAAACCGCGCTCAGGCTGACGATCAGCGACAGCCGCACGATGGCGAGTAGCGCCGGATCGCCGGTGAGCACGAGTTGCAGGGCGGAAACATCTGTCGGCATCAAACTCCTTCCCGTCCTGGGAAAAGGCGCGCTTCCCCGGTCGCGGGCGTGAAAAGCCCCGTCAATTTTGGTTCCAGGATATTTTGCGCAGGTGTTACAAATACGGTCAATATTCGTAAATTATGCAATTAAACGCAGCTAAAAGCATCCATAAAGCGACATTAGAAGGTGCAGATCGCCGGTTGTCAGCCCGCGACTTCCGGCTATATATCGCGCAACCGCGGGCGTTCGCGCTGCGGAGGGGTGGCCGAGTGGCTGAAGGCGCTCGCTTGGAAAGCGTGTATACGGGAAACCGTATCGAGGGTTCGAATCCCTCTCCCTCCGCCATCACGTCCCACGCATCCTTCGAACCCTCGATTTTTGGCGCGCGGCGCTTCGCGCAAAGTACAGCCCGGCTTCGCCGGGCCTATGGGTTCGAATCCCTCTCCCTCCGCCACTACGTTTCGCAGGCGGTTTCAGCCACGAACAACTCACCTTAAATGACGCCGTTTCCCGATTTTTTAGCGGCTGCGAAGTTCAAATGCCGTGATGCTGGCGGTGATGCTCAAACCCGTTTCGCCCTCGATGCTCAACGGCTGCAAAGCGATCGAACTGTTCGAACCGCCCACGAGAAGATTGACTCCGCCCCCGACGCCCGCGGTGGCACCCGCCGAAATGCCAGCGTAATTGCCGGCGAGTTCACCAGCTTTCACGTCCCGGCTCGGTGCGAGGATCGTCCAAACCAAGGTCGTACGATGAGTTTTCCCGATATCGATGCCGGCGCGCCGAATAACACCGTCGTAGACTTGTTCATTGCCCACGGCCGGACGAAATGCGCACAAGAAAGATTGTGTTGACCCCACAACGAAGCTGGTGCTCTCGCCGCCTTGGCAAGTGAGAACACCCACCTCAATACGAGATTGAGCCGTGGCTGAACCGGCGCACAACGTGAGTGCGACGCCTGCAATAATACAACGCATTGAATATTTCACAGCAATCTCCCTCTGGATAAGCATCCGCAGGAACGAATTCAAAAAATTTTACACAACTGCGAGTCCTTCAGCTTTGATTCAAATCATAAGGCCTTCGATGCCGGGAGGGGAAACAAAAATGTTTCTTCGATAATGACATAGATCAAAGAGCGCCATCCCGATAAGTCGAAAATAAAAAAAATCGAGATTGAGCAGGCAATGAGATTCATAGTTGGCGGTTTAAAATTGGCAGTGGCGTTTTCCGCTATGATGCTCATTTCGGTTGAATCCGCACCGGCGACATCGATGCGTTTTATGGCGTCAGCTTTGGTGAGTGTTCCGCAAGATGTGCCGGTGATCGAAGTCCGCTCCCGGCGCAATCGAGCAGGCGCCGCCGTTGCGGGCGGAATCGTCGGCGGGATTATTGGAGGGATTATCGCTTCACAGCAAAGACCGGTTTATGTCTATCCCGGCTATCCATATTATGGATCTTATTATCGTCCGTATCCGCCTTATCCAGTGTATCGAGACTATGGACCCTACGATCCGGCCATCGCTTATTGTGCCCGGCGGTTTCGCTCCTACGATCCTTACAGCATGACTTATCTGGGTTACGACGGCCTCCGCCATTCGTGTCCATAAGTCGCAGCAGGTTCTTGGCCGGCTTTGTCCGGGCTAACAGCGGCCCTTAGCGGTTTCGATTTAGCCAGCGGGTTTCAGCTGCGGCGTCTGTCGCGCTGCCACGGCCAGCGGCCTTTTATTTCCAGCACCAGCGTCCAACTCAGGAAGGTGCGAACCAGTATCAGGCCGGCGAGCAAGCCGAGGCTGGTAAATGTCAAATCGAGCGCAATGGTTTTCACGATGTCGGCCGCGACCAGCACTTCGAGGCCGAGCAGCAAGGACCGGCCGATGCGGATTTTGTAACTATCATAGTGCTCCTCGGCCATGCGCCGGTTGGCGAACAGAAAAGTCGACCAGCCGATACCCAAAACAATGACGAGGACACCGAAGACTTCGATCCCGTTGCCCACGACGTGAATCCAGTGGCTGATCGCGGCGTCAATGTCTCTCAGGCGTGATGGTGCATCATTCATGGGCGCTGCCTCCGGCAGCGCTGAGAATAGCAGCTATTACGTGCGGTGAAACACCTTCTATCCCGTCATGAGCATCGTTATGATCGGGCGGGAGAGTCACGCGTAACGGCAACAGAATGCGCAAAAACAAATTATCCATTGCGATCGTCGGCGCCGGCATGGGCGGGTTGGCTGCCGCCGCGACATTGCGCCAGGTCGGCATCGATGTGCAGGTCTACGAGCAGGCCGCGCGCTTTGCGCGCATCGGCGCCGGCATCCAGATGATGCCGAATTCGATGAAGGTCTTGCGCGGCATCGGTATCGAGGAGCGGCTGCGGATAACATCGTTCGCGCCGTTCTCGCATCTCAATCGCATCGGCGATACCGGCGAAGTTACGCGCGAGCTGCCGATGCCGGAAAGCCTCTACAACGCGCCTTATCTCTGTATGCATCGCGCCGAATTGCATGGCGCGCTTGCTTCGGCGGTTCCCGCCGAAATCATCCATCTCGACAAGAAGCTTGTTGGATTGGATCAGGCGGCGGGACAGGTCAGGCTACGGTTTGCCGACGGTGCGCGCGCACAGGCCGATGCCGTGGTGGGCGCCGACGGCGTGCATTCGCTGGTGCGCGACATTATTGTCGGGCCCGACGCACCGATCCATAAAGGACGCATTGCCTATCGTGCGGTGTTTCCATCGGCGCTGATGGGCGGTGGCGATATCGGACGCTCGCGCACGAAATGGTGGGGCAGCGACCGTCACATCGTTATCTATTACACCAACGTTGCGCGCAGCGAGGTTTATTTCGTCACCAGCGTACCAGAGCCGGCGGAATGGTTGACGCAGGAATCCTGGTCGGCGAAAGGCGACGTCAAGGAATTGCGTCAAGCCTATGAAGGCTTTCATGCCGACGTTCGCATGGTGCTCGACGCCTGCCCGGACTGCCACAAATGGGCGATCCTCGAACGCGAACCGCTGCCGCGCTGGAGCGACGGCCGCGTCGTGCTCTTGGGCGACGCCTGTCATCCTATGACGCCGTATATGGCGCAGGGCGCGGCAACCTCGATCGAAGACGCGGCAATCTTGGCGCGCTGTCTCAAGGCGGTCGATGGCGACGATCTCGAAGGCGCGTTCAGGACCTACGAGACGCATCGCAAGCCGCGCACTTCGCTGGTGCAGGCGATATCGAGCGCCAACACCTGGATGAAGGAGGGCGCTTCCGACACCAGTTGGCTTTACGGCTACGATGCCTGGAAGGTGCCGCTCACGGCGCCGGCGCCGCAACCGGCCGCTGCCGTGGGTGCCTAGCGGCCCTGATAAGCGGGCGTGCGCACCACCAGCCCGTCGAGTTCTTCGGTGACCTTGATCTGGCAGGAAAGGCGAGAGTTCGGCCGCACGTCGTAGGCGAAGTCGAGTTGAGTTTCCTCTTCTTCGGAGCGCGGATCGAGTCGTTCGACCCAGGCTTCATCCACGTGCACGAGACAGGTCGCGCAGGAGCACCCGCCCCCGCATTCCGCGACAATGCCGGGTATGTCGTTGCGGATCGCCGTTTCCATCACGGTCGAGCCAAGCTCGGCTTCGGCAGTGTGGGGCGTTCCGTCGTGTTCGATATAGGTGATTTTGGGCACTGCGCGAGTTGCTCTTTGCGGGGGGATATACTCGTCTATGCGACAGAGTTCATAATAGCGCCAGTGCATGGCGACAATCTAAAATTTTCGGCGGCCTGCTTCGATCTGCGGAGTATCGCCCGGCAAACCTGGGGTATGTTCGATGAGTTCGCCTGCGGCAGAAAAACTCGAAAGCCTCCTCTGTGGCCAATGGTCACGCGGCGACGGCGTTGAGACCGAACTTGTGGATCCAGTCAGCGGGGCCGTTCTCGCCACCGCAAGTGCGCGCGGGCTCGATCTTGCGGCGGCGCTCAGGTTTGCGCGCGAACGCGGGGGGCCCGCCTTGCGCGGCCTTACATTTGCCGAACGAGCCAAGCTCATTGGCGCTGTGGCCGACATACTTGCCGCCAATCGTGCGCGCTATGAGGCGATTGCAATCGCCAATTCCGGCAACACGCGCCTGGATGCGGCAATCGATATCGACGGCGGCATCGGCACGCTGAAATATTACGCCCGGCTTGGAGCCTCGCTTGCCGATGCGCGATTGCTGCTCGATGACAAGCCGGTGCGGCTTGGCAAGGCGGAAAACTACCAGTCCATTCACTTGCTTGCGCCGCGCCGCGGCGTCGCGATCCACATTAACGCCTTCAATTTTCCAAGCTGGGGTCTTTGGGAAAAGACAGCGGTTTCTTTGCTGGCCGGCGTTCCGATCCTGGCAAAGCCCGCGTCCGCCACGGCGCTGCTGACGCATGCGATGGTTCGCGACGTGACCGCGGCCAATATATTGCCGGCCGGCGCGTTAAGCCTTCTTTGCGGCGGCGCCGGCGATCTCTTGCAGCATACTGCCGAAACCGATGTCATCGCCTTCACCGGCTCGTCGGCGACCGGACGGAAAATCAGCGGCCATCGCAATGTTCTTGCCCGCGGTGTGCCGGTCAATATCGAAGCCGACAGCGTCAACGCGGCTTTGCTCGCCCCCGATACCGCGCCCGGCACGCCAGCCTTCGACGCCTTCGTCAAGGAGGTGGTGCGCGAAATGACCGTGAAGGCCGGGCAGAAATGTACCGCGATACGGCGGATTTTCATCGCCGCCGATAGCGCCGATGCCGTTGGCGAGGCGCTTGCTGCGCGGCTGGGAAAAATCGTCGTCGGCGACCCGCGCCGCGAGGACGTAAGGATGGGTCCGGTGGTGACGAGAGCACAGCAATCGGCGGTGCTGGAGGGCATTGAGCGGATTGCCGGCGAAGCATCGATACTTTGCGGCGGTACGAAAACGCCAACGCTGGACGGCATCGATCCAAAAACATCGTCGTTCGTCGCCCCGACATTGCTCCGCGTGAAGAACTCGAACGAGGCGCAGGCTGTGCATGACACCGAGGTCTTCGGACCTTGCGCCACGATCGTTCCTTACAAGAACGAAAGCGATGCATTCGCTCTGGTCGCGCGCGGCGGAGGCTCTCTGGTGGCGTCCATTTATGGCGACAATCGCGAGTTTCTGGCGAAGGCCGTCAACGAACTGGCTTTCTGTCATGGGCGGTTGTTGGTGGTAGACCCGTCGATCAGCGAGGTGCATTCGGGACATGGCATCGTGATGCCGCAATGCAATCACGGCGGCCCGGGCCGCGCCGGCAACGGCGAGGAACTCGGCGGCTTGAGCGGCTTGCGGTTTTATCACCAGCGCGTGGCGGTGCAGGGCTCCACCGAATTGTTGGCTGAATTGCAGTCAAAGGCGGCGGCGCTGCATTGATGTCTGTGCGCTTCAACCGGGCAGCGATTGCGATTCCTCGGCCCGTAAAATGAACCGTTGAATTTTGCCCGTCGACGTGCGCGGCAAGTCCGCGCGAATGTCGATCCAGCGCGGATATTTCCACGCACCCGCCTGTTGCTTGACATGCACCTTGAGCTTTTCGATCAAGCCGTCGTCGGCCACATAACCGTGCTTGAGGACGATGAATGCTTTCGGCTTGGTCAATCCGTCGGCGTCCTCTTTGCCGATGACGGCTGCTTCCAGCACGGCTTCGTGCGAGACCAGCGCCGCCTCGACATCGAACGGCGATACCCACATGCCACTGACCTTGAACATGTCGTCGGTCCGCCCGCAGTAAAAATAATAGCCGTCTTCGTCGCGGAGATATTTGTCGCCGGTGTAGGTCCAATCGCCGACAAAGGTGCGGCGGCTCTTTGCGCGCTGGTTCCAATAGCCTTCGCCGGCGGAGGGGCCGCGGATCACCAACTCGCCGATCTCGTTGTCGCCAAGCTCGCGGCCGTTTTCGTCGACGATCTTCGCCTCGTAGCCGGGCACCGGTTTGCCGGTCGATCCATAGTGAATGTCGCCGGGGCGGTTGCTGAGAAAAGTCTGCAGCATTTCCGTGGAGCCGATGCCATCGAGAACATCGACGCCAACCGTGCCGCGCCACCGTTCGCCAATATGCGCGGGCAACGCCTCGCCGGCAGAGACGCAGATTCGAAGCCGCTCGGAGCCGGCGCCGTGGCAGATTTCGCCATGCGACAGCAGTGCGGTGTAGAGCGACGGCACGCCATAAAACACGGTCGGGCGATGGCGGCGCATCATTTCGAATACCGCCTCCGGCGTCGGCCGGTACGGCCACAGCGCGGTGGTGGCGCCGACCGACATCGGAAACGTCATGGCGTTGCCGAGTCCGTAAGCAAAAAATAGTTTCGCCGCCGAGAACGCAACATCGTCTTCGCGGATACCGAGTACGCCCCGGCCAAACAGCTTTGCCGTCGCCATCAGGCTGGAATGCACGTGTTTGACGCCTTTCGGATCGCCGGTCGATCCTGACGTATAAAGCCAGAATGCCACTTCGTCGGAGACCGTCTCCGCCATGCACGCCGCCGCCGGCGCGCGCGCGAGAATCTCCTCGAACAGATGCACCTCGCGGCCCGGAAAGGCCGCCTTATCTTCGGCAATCGCGCCCACAAGGATGACGGTGCGCAGATGCGGCAAACGATCGAGAATCGGCCAGATTGTCTGCGCCAGCGGGGCGGCGGCCACGATCGACGATGCCCGGCAGTCCGTCAGGATATACGCGTATTGCGGGACGGTCAGAAACGTATTGAGCGGGATGGCGACAACGCCTGTGCGGATCGCGCCCCAGAAGGCGACCGGATAATCCACCGTGTCATGCAGCAACAGCGCGATCCGGTCTTCCGCACGCAGGCCCAATGTCCGCAAGGCGGCCGCGAACCGGCAGGTGCGGGACTGCAACTCGCCGTAGGTGATAGAGCGGTCCGGATCGACGAATGCAAGTTTATCGCCCAGACCGCGCGCCACATTGGCGTCGACGAAATCGGAGACGGCGTTGTAGGGCCGGCGCTGCGCGAATTGTTCCAGCAATGCCCCCTCCGGTTCGCGCCGTTCAATCCGTAAACAATCGAGTCACAAGCCGGCGCGCCAGCACGCCGGCCACGCGCCGGCGATAATGGCCCGGCGTGAAAGTGGTTTTCATCGCCATGATCTGGTCGCGGACCAGATCGTCGAGCCCTTTGAACACGCGCTCGTCGAGCGCGCCGCCGCAAAGTGCAGCGGTGCCTTCGAGCAGCACCGGGCGCGGATTGGTGCCGGTAAAGGCCACGCGCAGATCGGCTAGCGTGTTTCCCTCGCGCCGCAATGCCACGGCGACGCCGGCGACCGGATATTCAATCGAGCGGCGAATGCGGATTTTGTCATAGGCGGAGCGCAGCTCCGGCATGTTCTTCGCGCGTACCGCTCCGACGAATTCACCGGGCCGCAGCGAGAGAAAATATTTTCCGTCACCGCGCGTCTCGGTGACCGGTTCGCCCTGGCGGGCATGACCGATGTAAAGCTTGCTCAGCGGCAGCGTGCGCCGGCCGGTTGGACCGACGAGATCGACTTCCGCGCCCAGGGTCAAAAGCGCCGGCGCCAGATCGCCGCTGAAAGTGGCGAAACAGACGCCGCGGCTTTTCGGCGCAACATGGCAAATGTCGCCGGTGGTCTTGAGGCAGTGATTATTCGCCGATCGCCACCATTCGCTCTGGTTGTAATAAATGCAGCGCGTGTCGAGACAGAGATTGCCGCCGACGGTGCCCATATTGCGATGCGTCGGCCCGGCAATGAACCCGGCGGCTTGCGCTACGACCGGATAGTGCTTGACCACATCAGGGTGCCCGGCCAGTTCGGCCAGCTTGACGGAGGCGCCGATCTCCAGGCCGCGCGCGTCGGCCCTGATCGTCTTGAGTTCGCTCACCGCGTTCATATCGATAAGCATGGCGGGCGCGACGATGCCGCGCCGGATATTGACGACCAGGTCGGTCCCGCCGCCGAGCGGCATGCTGCCGGGGTGCGCTACGCGTATCCTGATCGCCTCGTCCAGCGTGGTTGGGCGCAGCAGATCGAACGCGGGAAGCGCATCCATCAGGCGCCTCCGCTGCTGTTTTTTTCTTTGCCCAGCGCGCGGCGGCGTTTCTCGATTGCTTCGAACACGCGGTCGGGTGTGACCGGCAGATCGTTGAAGCGAATGCCGATGGCATCGGCGATGGCATTGGTCAGCGCAGGCAGGAATGCGGCAAGCGATCCTTCGCCGGCTTCCTTGGCGCCGAAGGGGCCGTGCGGATCGTTGCTTTCGACAATGCCAACTTCGATCGGCGGCGAGTCCTGGATGGTGGGAACGCGGTAGTCGAGCATATTGGCGGTGAGCATGAGGCCGTCATGATAGGCAACCTCCTCGCTCATCGCCTGGCCCATGCCCATCCAGACCGAGCCCTGCACTTGCCCCTCGACGGTCAGCCGGTTGAGCGCCTTGCCGCAATCGTGCGCGACCCAAACTTTATCCACCGTCACGACGCCGGTCTCCTCGTCGACGCTGACCTCGACGACCTGCGCGGAATAGCTGTAACCCATGGTCCCGCCGATGGCAGCGCCGCGATATTTCTTGCCGCCGTGGGATTCCGGGATGGTCGAATAATTGCCCGTCACGGTAATGGTGCCGGTGTCCTTGAGCGCCTCGACCACGACTTCGTCAAAACTAGCGCCCTTGTCCTGTGCGCCCGCGCGATAAAGTTCGCCCAGGCACTCGATGTCTTCGGGCTTCGCCTCCAGCTTGCGCGCTGCGGCGGCAACCAGCACGCGCTTGAGATTTTGCGCGGCGTCGATCGCCGCATTGCCGACCAGAAATGTCACGCGCGAGGAATACGAGCCATTGTCCTTCGGTACGATATCGCTGTCGCCGGTGACGATGCGGATGCGGGAGAGATCGAGGCCGAGCACTTCGGCGACGGTTTGCACCAAGATGGTCGAGGAGCCTTGTCCAATCTCGGCCGCGCCCGAAAGCACGACCACGGAACCGTCGAAATCGAGCTTGATCTTGACGGTGGCATGCGGCTCGCCGGTCCAGTTCACCGGCTTCGACGCGCCGCTGATGTAATGCGAGCAGGCCATGCCGAGGCCTTTGCCTTTTGGCATCGTGTTTTTGCGCGCTTTCCAGCCGCTCGCCCGCTCGACCCAATCCACGCATTCCGGCAGGCCGTAGCTGTTCACCATCAGGTCGTTGTCGGTGAAAGTAGGCGCGTTGAGATAGTTCGCGCGCCGCACGGCAAACGGATCGAGACCCAATTCACCAGCCATCCGGTCGAGCAGGCTCTCGAAGGCGAAACGGATATCGACGGTGCCGTGGCCGCGGAACGCGCCGCATGGCGGCGTGTTGGTGAGCACGCGGCGTCCGAGATATTTCACGTTGTGCAGATCGTAGATGGCATAAAGCATCGAGCCCGAATACAGGATCGTCACGACGCCGTATCCGCTATGCGCGCCGCCGCGCTGGTCGCATTCGCATTCGACGGCGGTGATGCGTCCGTCCTTGCGCAAACCGATTATCAGCTTGATATCGGTTTCCGGCCGGCCGCGATGGGTGATGAATGTCTCTTCGCGGGTGATCACCGTACGGACGCTGCCGCCGATCTTGCGCGCCAGCAGCGCCGTGATCAGTTCGACATTCAACGTCTCGGTGCGGCAGCCGAAGCCGCCGCCGACATGCGGCTTGATCACCCGGATGCGCGACATGTTCATGTCGAGGATTTGCGACAGCATCAGATGGACGTAATACGGCACTTGCGTCGAGGCGTGCACGGTCATGCGGCCGCGCACGGCGTCGTAATCGGCGACCGCGGCATGCATCTCCATCTGGTTCTGGCACACTTCGGCGCAGTTATATGTTTCCTCGCGCACCAGGTCGGCTTCGGCAAAGCCTTGCGCGGTATTGCCGAGTTCGAACAATACATCGCGTTCGAGATTTCCCGGCTTTTTGTCGTGAATGGCGATTGCATCCGGCGCCATCGCCGCCTTGGCGGTGTAGTAGGCGGGAAGCTCGCGCACCTTGAGCTTGATGAGCCGCACCGCCGCAAGCGCGGTCGTATCGTCGATGGCGGCGACAGCCGCGACCGGCTCGCCGCGATAACGCACGCGGTCGCGCGCCAGCGGATGTTCGCTGCGCGCGATCGGCAGCACGCCAAAGGTCTTGTCGCAATCGGCGCCGGTGACGATCGCCTTTACGCCCGGCAGCTTTAATGCCGCGGCGATGTCCACTTCAAGAATTTCGCCGTGGGAATAGGGGCTGCGGAAAATGCGCCCTGCCAGCATTCCGGGCGCCATGATGTCGGCGGTATATTTGGCGCGACCGGAAACTTTTTCCGGTCCGTCGATCATCGGCACATAGCCGCCGATGTTATGCGCGGGTACGATCTTGTTCACGGCGCGATGCCCTGCGCGCGCAGCGCCGCCGCGTATTGCACTGCCTCGATGATTTTGACGTAGCCAGTGCAGCGGCAAATGTTGCTGCCGAGCGCCGCGATGATTTCCGCCTCGCTCGGATTCGGGTTCTTCCGCAGCAGACCGGCGGACGCCATGATGAATCCAGGCGTGCAGTATCCGCATTGCGCGCCGAGCTTTTCGTGAAAGCCGCGCTGCACCGCCGAGAGCTGGCCGTCGGTGCCGAGCGACTCGACCGTATCGACGCGCCGGCCTTCGACGCTTGCGGCAAGTGTGAGGCACGACAAGGTGGGTTTGTCGTCGATCAGCACGGTGCAGGCGCCGCATTCGCCGCCGTCACAACCGGTCTTGGTGCCGGTCAATCCGACAACCTCGCGCAAATAATCCAGCAGCAACAGGTTGCCGGGCACCGCATCGGTGCGTGCGCGATCGTTGAGGACGAATGCGAGAATTCGCGCCATCGGCCGCTTCCATTGCCCTGGCCCCGTGCGGGTCCAATTTTCTTATATCGTTGTATTTTATAGCATTTTTTCCGGCCTGCCGGGACATGAATCGGCCGGCCGCCGGTGCACCACAACCTAGCCCGGCGTGACCCTCCAGACCAAAAATCGGGATTAAACCGGACGTTTACGGGGCATCGAAACGGGCGATCACCTCGGGCGGAATCGGCATAACTTTCAATTGCTGCGGGTCGCCGGCGGCGGCCGCCGCCCAGACCCGCATTTCCCGGCCCTCGACCGCCAATTCTCCGCCGTTAAAAATCCGATGATGGACTTCGAAGCTCGACCGCCGGAATTCCTTCACGTTCGAAACCAGTTCCACCACGTCGTTGAATTTTGCCGGCTTGAGGAACCGCGCCCCGGCGCCAACGAGCGGCATCCCGATGATATCGAATGTCGCGGCCAGTTTGGATTTCGAGATACCGAGCGCGGTTTCAAACAGCATCCAGGTGTTCCAGTCGAAATATTCGAAGAACCGGCTGTTGAAGACGATGCCGGCGGGATCGCAATGACCCCATTCGATCGTCATTTCCCGGCGGTAGGTGAAAGACATGACGGCTCTTGTACTCTGTTTTTAAGACGCGACTCTAGGGTCAGGACTCATTGACCGAGCCAAAAGATAACGGTTGCCGCGATGCAGATAGCCTGAAGAATGTGATGGCGCAGCGGTCGTAGCGCATTGAGATACGCCGCCAGTCTTTTAGCCTTGCGAACATATTCTCGACCTTGTGGCGCTGTCGATACAAAGTCTTGCAGTATGTTGCGGGCGACCGGCGCTTGGCTCGCGGTGGAATGCAAGGCGTGATGCCGCGTCCGGCGAGAGCGTCTCGGAATGCATCACTATCATAGCCCTTGTCGGCAATAATCGTCTCGGCGTCTGGCAGCATTGGATAGATCAGAGCCGCGCCCTTATGGTCACTCATTTGTCCTTCTGTGAGAAGAAAGATAACTGGCCGGCCAGCGCCATCGCAGACCATTCCGGATCACATGGACTATCCCGCTCTGACCACACGCCGGTCGTCCACGCGCGGATTGCCACGCGTCCGGGGGAAAAAGGGTTCAATGCGCTTAAGCTGAGCCTTAGTTAGCCAGAATTGATCAGACAGACGGCTAGGGCGTGTACTCATAAAACACGCAGTCGGCATATCTACTTTACCCCCGAAACCGGACATTAGACCGGTTAGGCCGCGATGTCGCTAAGTGCCAAACGCTTCACTTCGCACTGCAAGAAAAACAGCGACCTTTCTCGGCGTCAGACCATCATGAAGTCGGCCACAGACCTACCAAACGGGTGACCTGCAGCATTTGCGCGAGATGACGCTTCGCTCAGCCTAAGCTGTCAGCCGTCGTGGGTCGCATAATCGACCGGTTGGCACACCCTCGTTGTTGATCTCGATGTGGAAGATTTCGGACAAGCCCGCCCTTCCAGACGACGTTAGTTGGAGTGCACGGCTGCCCGACACACATTTGAGCCATCCGAGCTCCAATAGACGATCCAGTATCCGAGCTCCGACGAGTCCCTTGAGGTGATAACGACGCTCGCTCCAGTCGAGACAAGGCTGGCAGAAAATCCGCCGAGTCCGCGGCCTCAGATCAGCGCCGAACGCGGAAAGGAAACGCCCGCCTGAAGACGTGACCTCACCGCCTTCATCGGTGAGTACAATGTGCCCCATGGCCACAAGTGCATCGGTAACAGCGACTCCTACCTGGCCAGCCAGGTGATCGTAGCAACTTCGGGCAAAACGGAGTGCATCGTCGTTTGCTGACCGCGGCTGACGGCGGGGTGGCACCTCTACGGCGGCGACGACCTTGATGCTCTCCAGCATTGTCGCGACCAGCGGGGACGCGATCCGATAATAGCTGAAACGCTTGCGAGTGACTGTCAAAAGCCGCGCAGCAACCAGCTTGCCCAGGTGGCCGCTCGCCGTCGAGCGAGAGACATTGGCGCAGTAAGCAAGCTCAGTGGCCGTCAGCGACTGGCCGCCCATAAGGGCGTTAAGCATCGTCGCTCGCGCAGTGTCACCCACGAGAGCGGCTACCTCCACCAGATTTGCCGCCGCGACCATCCTTAACCCTAGCGCTGATACCGGAAGCATATCAATCGAGAACAGTTCGGCATGGGCCGAACTGTTCGCGCGAGACAATAGGCGAACCTCGCAGCAAGAATGCGCTGCAGCCCTAGTCTAGCAAGGGCGCTCACGGTTGGCATGGAGGATGAGATGGTCGCCTATTGGGTCGCGCGCTCGAAGGTCAACAATCCCGATCAGTACAGGAAGTACACCGACCTGGTACCAGGCATCCTCGAAAAGTTCGGCGGCAAGATCCTGGCGCGCGGCGGCAAGTTCAAGATCCTGGAGGGCCCGGAGAAATTCCACCGCTTCATCGTCATCGAATTCCCGAGTTTCGAGAAGGCTGTCGGCTGCCACGACTCGCCCGAGTACCTTGAGGCCGCGGCGCACCGCAAGAAGGACGGCGCGGGCGAGTTGGAGATCGTCATCGTCGAGAGCATCTGAGACCCATCGACACGCCGTAGGCCCGGCGGCCCATGAAAAGGAAGACATGGGGGTAAGGGGATGTGGACCGGCGCGAAAGCCTGAGCAGGGAAAATGATTTTCCAGGAGTTAAACGTCGTGTTGATCCGCACCCTTTATTTCGAGCACGCAAGTATCTTTGCTGCCGTGGTTTGCAGCCTGATCGTCGCCGGCCTCCTGAAGGGGATAATCGGGGTCGGCATGCCAGTCGTCGCGCTGCCGCTGCTGTCGCTGTTCATCGACGTCAAATCAGCGGCCATGCTGCTGAGCATGCCTTTGATCTTAAGCAACTTGCCGCAGGCGCTGGAGGGCGGAAAGACTGGACGGTGCCTCATGCAATTGATGCCGGTGATTCTCGGCATGATTCCCGGCCTCTTCCTTGGAGTTCGAGTCCTGTTGGCGCTCGATGCGAACGTTGCGAAGATTATCGCAGGCCTAGTGCTTATGGGTGTCGGCGGCGTCACGCTGCTCGCGCCGAAGCTGCAGCTTCAGTCTCGCTTGGTTTTACCAACCGGCATCTTATTCGGATTTTTCGGCGGGATTCTGGGAGGCATCGCAGCGATGGCGGGACCGCTTGTTTTCATATTTCTGCTCGCAAAGGGGCTGCGCGGAAAGGCGTTCACAAAGGAAGCATCGCCGTATCTCGTCGTTTCCGCCGGCTTGCTGGCAATTCTTCTGACGGCCAGCCGCCAGTTCAGTTGGCTTGACGTTTCAGTCTCGACGGCTGCGATGTTGCCAGTCGTGCTCGGCATGTACGTCGGAGAACATATGCGCGATAAAATTGCACCTGAGACATTCAAGAAGCTGGTGTTGATCGCGGTCATTGCCGCGGGCGCCGAGTTGGTGCGACATGGTTTCTTCAGTTGACGGGCTTGCCGGTGCCGCTGTGGTTGGTTCGTCAGGTGCCGCCGCAGCGTCGCGAAGTTGCGTCGGAGGCGGTAACAGGGGCTTGGGGGCGAGCAGGCCCTCGACTTTACGCCGGACGAGCAGGCAGGCCCGCCGCCGGACATCGCGCTCGCTTAACTACACTCGGCATCTGCTGCACTGCACCGAAGTCTCGTAGCAAAGCGACGATAAGGGTCATTAGCCGACATGTCACCCCGGATTAGCGATGTCCGCTATGCCCCGATTTTGTTGAAAAAGTCCGGCAGTTGCACGAGATGATATTCGCTGATTCAGTCGCTGCGAGAGGCAGGACTGAAGATCATGATGGGACATCGGCCAGTTGACCAGGTTGCTCTGTTCTACGAGTTCTCGATCGAGACGCACGTT
>CAMAWF010000073.1 GCA_945861895.1 Rhizobium sp. Q54 | reverse complement strand
GCGAAACCGGCTGCACCGAAGCCGGCGCCGAAGCCCGCGGCAAAGCCTGCGGCGGCGCCGGAGAAGCCGGCTGTTCCGCCAGCCGGTCAGGCGGCACAGGGGCCGGCCCCCGAACAATCGCCGTTGCTGTATTCCCCGTGGGTGAAATTGTGCGGCAAGGGCCCTGAAGCTGGCGCCAAGCAGGTCTGCGTCGTCGCCAAGGACGGCCGCATCGTCGAATCCGGAATGCCGGTGGTCGCGGTTGCGCTGATCGAACCGGAAGGCGCGCCGCAAAAAATCCTGCGTGTGACCGTGCCGCCGGGTATGCACTTGCAATACGGCACCCGCATAGTCATCGACCAGGGAAACCCGGCGACCGCACCCTATGTAACCTGTTTCTCCAATGGCTGCATGGCGGACTATCAAGCGACGGCCGAGATGGTCGCCACGATGAAGAAGGGCCAGGCGATCACCGTCCAGGCGATCAACATGAATGGCGCCGCGATCAATTTGCCGATGCCGCTGGCCGATTTTGCCAAGGCCTATGATGGCCCCGCGACCGATCCGAAGGTGTTCGAGGAGCAGCAGCGTAAACTCAAGGACGAGCTGCAGCGAACGGCGGAAGAAGCGCGCAAGAAAATCGAAGGCGCGCAGCCGGCTGCGACCCCGCCGGCGCAGCCACCCAAACAATAAATTTCCGATGGGAAATGAAAAGAGGCGCGATGAAAATCGTGCCTCTTATTTTTTGAACACCCCGGTAACTTGTCCAACCGCTCTGCTGAAATAAAAAGCGCGGGTCAATTCATCATGGAGTTGCGCGGGCGGTAGCTGCCTTTGCCGTCCTTCACGAACAGTTCCGCCACTTGCGGATGGCGGACCGGATCGCCTGAAGTGTCCGGCAAGAGATTTTGCTCGGAGACATAGGCAACGTATTCGGTCTGCGCGTTCTCGGCGAGCAGATGGTAATACGGCTGATCCTTGCGCGGGCGTACTTCCGCAGGAATCGACGCGTACCATTCATCGGTGTTGTTGAATTCCGGATCGATGTCGAACACCACGCCGCGAAACGGAAACAGGCGGTGGCGGACGATCTGGCCGATCTGGAATTTGGCGGTGCGGGTCTTGTTCATGGCTTTGACCACATAATCCATGATTATGGCGCGCGCCAGTACGCACAAGGTCTCACAGTCTGTAGCGAGCGGCGGCGTCGGGGTCCTTGGCGGCGACCAGGCGGGCGAGATCGACCACGACCTTGGCCTGTTTCCAGGTGGCGTCGTCCTGCATCTTGCCGTCGATCATGACGGCGCCGGCCCCGTCCGGCATGGCGGCGAGGACTTTTCTGGCGAAGGCGACTTCCGCAGGATCGGGCGAGAACACACGCTTGGCGATGTCGATTTGCGAGGGATGCAGCGACCACGCCCCGGCGCAACCCATGAGAAAGGCGTTGCGGAATTGCGCCTCACAGGCCGCCGGATCGGAAAAATCGCCGAACGGGCCGTAGAACGGCTTGATGCCGGCTGCGGCGCAGGCATCGACCATTTTCGCAATGGTATAGTGCCACAGGTCCTGCTGGAATTTCTTCCGCGCGCTTTCGCCATTCGCGTCCGCCAGCACCGCATAATCCGGATGCCCGCCGCCGACACGCGTGGTTTTCATCGCGCGCGAGGCCGCGAGATCGGCGGGACCGAGGCTGATGCCATGCATGCGCGGGGAGGCCGCCGCGATCGCTTCCACATTATTGACGCCTTGCGCCGTCTCCAGGATGGCATGAATCAGAATCGGCTTCTTGACCGCGTGCCTGGCTTCAAGCTGCGCGAGCAATTGATCGAGGTAATGCACGTCCCACGGGCCGTCGACTTTGGGAAGCATCACCACGTCGAGCTTGCCGCCGACGGCGCCCACGATCTCGATTACGTCATCGAGCGCCCATGGCGAGTTAAGTGCGTTGATGCGCGTCCACAGGCCGGTGGTTCCGAAGTCGGAGACTTTGGCCATTTCGATGAAGCCGCGCCGCGCCGCCTGTTTGGCGTCGGCGGGAATTGCATCCTCAAGATTGCCCAGCACCACATCGACCTGGCGCAGCAGATCGGGCACCTTGGCGCGCAGCTTGTCGAGATGCGGCGGCACGAAATGGATCATGCGCTCGAGCTTGACCGGCAACTCGCGCCACGGCGCGGGAGCGCCAATCGCAAGTGGCTGATAGAATTGCCGCGGGAGCTTCATCGATCCAAAACTTTCAAATCTCCGGACTGCCGTTTAGAGGAATGGGAGGCCCGCGCCAAGTGGGTGCAGCAAGCCAATCTTAGTGCCATATCGCGATAAACGACCATGCAACCATTGACCGGTCTTCTCGTCCTCGACTTCACAACGCTGCTGCCGGGTCCGCTGGCGACGCTGATGCTGGCGGAGGCCGGCGCCGAAGTCGTCAAGATCGAGCGGCCGGAAGGCGAGGAGATGCGCAGCTTTCAGCCGCAATGGGAGGGCGAGAGCGCGGCCTTCGCGCTGCTCAATCGCGGCAAGAAAAATCTTAGCCTCGATCTCAAGAACGCCGACAGTCGTGCAAAATTACTCCCGCTGATCGAGCGCGCCGATATTTTGGTGGAGCAATTCCGCCCCGGCGTGATGGCGCGGCTCGGGCTCGACTATGACAGCCTGCGCAGGATCAATCCGCGTCTGGTCTATTGTTCGATTTCCGGCTACGGCCAAAGCGGCCCGCGTGCGGGCGAGGCCGGCCACGACATCAATTATATCGGTGCGACCGGGCTGCTCGATCTGCAACCGGGGCCGAGCGACCAGCCGGTTGTGCCGCCGGCGCTGATTGCCGATATCGGCGGCGGCAGCTTTCCGGCGGTCATCAATATTTTACTGGCGCTGCGCCAACGCGAGCAAAGCGGGCAGGGCTGTTACCTCGACATCGCTATGACCGATGCGATGTTCAGTTTCGCGATATTTGCGCAAGCCGCCGGACAGGCGAGCGGCAAGTTTCCGGAGCCGGGCGAACTGCGGATTGCCGGCGGCTCGCCGCGCTATCAGCTTTATCCCACCGGGGACGGCAAGCTGGTGGCTTGCGGCGCATTGGAGCAGAAATTCTGGGCAGCATTCACGTCGGCCATCGGGCTTGCGGCGGAATTTATCGATGACACGCACGATCCGAAGGCTACCAGAAACGCAGTCGCGAAAATCATCGCAAGCCGGACTGCCGGGCAATGGCGTCCCGTCTTTGCCGTGGCCGATTGCTGCGCCACCATCGTGACGACGTTGGAACAAGCGCTGCGCGATCCGCACTTCGCCGGCCGCGGCTTATTTGCGCATGCGGTCGAAAGCGCATCCGGGAAAACCATGCCGGCCTTGCCGCTGCCGATTGCGCCGGAATTGCGCGCGCCGCCCGGCCGCAAGCGCGTTCCACCGCTGGGCGGCGGTTAAAGTGCTTCGCCGCGCATCAGGCGCGGTTGCGCGGCGGCGGGCGCGAGACCCTCGCGCATGACCGCGCGCCGCAGCGGGCCAATGCGGTCCATGAGATAGAGACCGAAGCCGCGGGCGCCCTGCACCGGGAGAAATTCCGACAGCAGCGAGCGGTTGAGCAAATCGACCGCCAGCGTGCGGAGGCCGACATCCTGGCGGCGCAATTCGTGGTAGCGCGCGAGCACGCGCGCAGCGTCGCCGTCGCGCCGCGCCTGCGCCACCAACTCGCCAATCATAGCTGCATCGCGCAAACCGAGATTTAGCCCCTGCGCGCCGATCGGCGGCAGCGTATGCGCGGCTTCGCCCACAAGCGCCACGCGGTTTTGCCCGAATGTCCGCGCGGTAGCGACCGTGAGTGGAAACACGCCGCGGCCGGGCTCGACCTCGACTTTGCCCAAGATCGAATGCGAACGCCGCTCGATTTCCGCCGACAAAGCCGCATCGTCGAGCGCTGCGATCTCCTCGGCTTCCTGCGGATCGAGCACCCAGACCAGACTTGAACGCAAGCCGGGCAGCGGCACCAGCGTGAAGGGGCCGGTGGGGGTATGAAATTCGGTCGATATGTCGCCGTGGCTGCGCGTATGGGCGAACGTCAGCGCAAGCGCCGATTGCGGATAGCTGCGTTCATCGGTTTCGATTCCGGCAGCCGCGCGGCAAAGCGAGTGCCGTCCGTCAGCCGCTACCACCAGCGGCGCGGACAGTTCACCGCCGCCTTTGAGCCTGACGGTTGCCGCATCCGCGCCGATCGCGAGCGACAACGCTTCGTCCTCGATCCGGCGCAGCGCCGGCAGCTCACCGGAGCGCGCTTCGAGCGCGGCAGCGAGATGGCGGTTTTCGATATTGTAGCCGAAGGCTTCGAGGCCAATTTCATTGGCCGCGAATTTGACCTCCGGCGCCCGCAACAACCGGCCGGTGTCGTCGATGATCCGCATCACGCGCAGCGGCGCGGCATAAGGCAGGCAGCGCGGCCATGCGCCGAGCGTCTCCAGCGCCGTAACCGAGCCGGCGAGCAATGCGGTGGTGCGATTGTCGGGCTTGGCGGGGGGCTTGCCGACCAGCACGGTCTCTACCCCGGCGCTGGCCAGCGCAATCGCCGCGGTAAGCCCGGCTGGCCCGCCGCCAATCACCGCCACTTCGGCCGTTTGAACAGCGTTTTTCTGCGCCATATCAGCCTTAATGCTTAAGCTCTGCCTGCATCGTTAATTCCGGTAGCACGGGCCGGGAACGGCGGAAACCATCGGCGCGGCTTCCAATTCCGCTCCCCGTCCCGATGCGCTAGGACAAGGGACGATGACCGCCACCGCGCACGACCACGCGCTCACTCACTTGTCCCCCGCCGCGACCCGGCTTGGGCGGGCTTTCGCGCGGCCGAAAACGCTGGCGGTTGCCTGCGTCGTTTCGCTCACCGCGTTGGGGTGGATTTATCTCGGCCTTATGACGGCAGAATATTCATGGCTCGCCGCATTGTGCCGCCCGGCGGCGGGCGGCGCGGGCGTATCCGATTTCGCGCTGATCTGGCTGATGTGGTGCGCCATGGCGCTCGCCATGATGTTGCCGACTGCCGGCGCGATGATCTGGACCTATGCCGAGATCGCCGACACCGCGGCGCGCAAGGGCGAGCGCGTCGTCTCGCCCTTCGTCCTGGCGGCGGGCTACGCGGCGGTGTGGCTGGGCTTTGCCGCCGCCGCGGCCGCTCTGCAAGTCGCGCTCGCGCGTGCGGCGCTGATCGGCCCGGTAGTGGCGCCGGACAGCACGCTTATGTCCGGAGCTATTTTCATCGCGGCCGGCCTCTATCAGTTCTCGTCCTTCAAGCAGGCCTGTCTGCGATTTTGCCAGCGGCCGTTTCAGTTTTTCTTCGTTAATTGGTCGACACGGCCGCGCGGCGTTTTTCGTTTGGGCCTGAAGCAAGGCCTGCATTGCCTCGGCTGCTGCTGGGCGATGATGCTGGTGATGTTGGCCGTCGGCGTGATGAATGTGCTTTGGATGGCGGCGCTCGGCGTCATTATGACGATCGAGAAGATGGCCACGACCGCGAAATTCGCCCGCGTCACAGGTTTTATATTCGTCGCCGCCGGAACCGCATTCGTCATATCGGGAATATTCGCCTAGAGAAGAGTTGGGAGTAGCGCGTGGAAAAGTGGACCTTGAAAGGCGAAATGGCGCTGTCGTGCAGTTGCACGGTGTTCTGCCCATGCGTGCTTTCGCTCGGCGATCACCCGCCGACCGAAGAGCGATGCCAGACCTGGGCCGGCATTCGCATCGACGACGGGCATTTTGACGCGGTCGATCTTGCCGGGATCAATGTCGGATTGATGATGGATTTGCCGGGCATCATGTCGCGCGGCAACTGGACCGCTGCATTGTTCGTGGACGACAAGGCGCCAATCCAGGCGGTGAAGGGACTAACGCGCATCTTCACCGGCCGGGTCGGCGGCTCCACGCATTTGCTGTCGATCCTGGTTGGCAGTTTTCTCGGCGTCCGGCAGGTGCCGATTTCCTACGAAATGCAGGGTGAAACCCGCATCGTGCGCATCGAGAAATATGTCGATGGCGCAATCACGCCGATACGCGGCAAGGAAACCGGCAAGAACGTCACGATCCGCAATAGCGAATATTGGATTTCACCGGACATCATCGTTGCGCGCGCCGACAAGTCGCGCTTCCGCGGATTCGGGCGCAATTGGAATCTGGCCGGACGTTCGGCGGAAATTTGCAAACTCGATTGGGGCAATGAATAAACCGCGCGCCTTCGCCGTCCATCTGCTGACTGCGTCCGGCGCGGCGCTCGCGCTGATCGCGCTCTTTTTCGCGGTATCCGGCGAGTGGCCCGCGATGTTTCTCACTCTTGGTCTCGCGCTGATCGTCGATGGCATCGACGGCCCGCTTGCGCGCAAGTACAAGGTTGCCGAAACACTGCCGCGCTGGTCCGGCGACACGCTCGACCTTGTCGTCGATTTTCTCACTTATGTTTTCGTGCCGGCCTATGCGATTGCCACGAGTGGCCTATTGCCGTCCGCGCTGGCTATCCCGGGCGGCATCGTTGCCGTGGTGACGGGCGCGCTGTATTTCGCCGACCGCGAGATGAAAACCAGCGACAATCATTTTCGCGGCTTCCCGGCAGTATGGAACGTTGCGGCGTTTTATCTGTTCTTGCTCAAACCGTCACCTTGGATCGCCGCGGGAATTATTTTGGTCCTGGCAGCATTAACTTTTGCGCCGGTACGTTTTATTCATCCGCTGCGGGTGGTGCGGCGACGCGCGCTTCACATTACGTTATTGGCGGTGTGGTCGCTGCTGGCGCTCGCTGCCGTCGCGCGCGGGCTCGATCCGGAGTCCTGGATTGTTGTGGCGCTCTGCGCAATCGCGGTATATTTTCTTGCCGCCGGATGGCGGCGGAATCCAATTTGATCGAGGGCGGCGATGTTTGAACTTCTAATCGATCCGCATGCCTGGGCCGCGCTGGTTACGCTCACGGTGCTGGAAATTATCCTCGGGATCGACAATCTCGTTTTCATTTCAGTGCTTGTGTCCCGTCTGCCCAAACGGCAGGCGCACCGTGCACGCCAGATCGGTCTTGCGCTGGCATTCTTGTTTCGTGTGCTGCTGCTGGCGGGATTAACATGGATTATAGGTTTAACCCGCCCGGTCGTGCAGGCCTACGGCTTCGATCTTTCATGGCGCGATATCATTTTAATCGGCGGCGGACTTTTCCTGATCGCGAAAGGAACGCATGAGATTCATGTGGAAGTCGAAGCAAGATCCCAAGGCAAGCCGGCGGCCGGCACGCGCAAGGCATTCGCCTGGGTGATCGGGCAATTGATCGTCGTCGATCTGGTTTTCTCTCTCGACTCCATCGTCACCGCGATCGGCATGGCCGAACAGATCGAGATCATGGTTGCCGCCGTAGCCATCGCGATGGTGGTAATGTATGTGGCGGCCAATCCGGTTGCGGGTTTTATTTCGCGCCATCCCACAACCAAGATGCTGGCGCTATCATTTCTGTTGCTTATCGGAGTTGCATTGATCGGCGACGGCTTCCGCTTCCACATCCCGCGCGGCTATATCTATTTTGCCATGGCCTTCGCAGCGGCCGTGGAAGTGATTAATGTGCTGGCAAGCCGCAACCGCCGGAAGCGCGCCAAGCGCAACTAGTCATTCAGGAGAGCATCATGTCCCGCCCCGTGCTGCTTGTTGCCGGCGGCAGCCGTGGTATCGGCGCAGCCACCGCGAAGCTTGCGGGCGCGCGCGGCTATGACGTCGCGGTGAACTATATGAGCAACGCCAAAGCGGCCGCGACCGTGGTCGAAGCGGTGAAAGGCGCCGGCGGCAACGCCATCGCCATCCAGGGCGACATGGCGCGCGAGGATGACATCGAACGGGTTTTTACAGCCGCCGCCGGTAAACTCGGGGCGCTGACCCATCTCGTCCATTGCGCCGGTATCACCGGCAAAAACTCGCGGCTGGATGCGGCCGAGACTGCGACTATTCGAGACGCGCTGGAGGTCAATACTTTCGGCGCGCTTATCTTTCTGCGCGCGGCGGTGCGGCGAATGTCCACCCGGCATGGCGGCAAGGGCGGCTCGATCGTGATGCTGTCCTCGATGGCGGCCCAACTCGGCGGCGGCACCGAATATATTTGGTATGCAGCCGCGAAAGGCGCGGTCGATACCATGACCATCGGGCTTGCCCGCGAAGTGGCCAAGGAAGGCGTCCGCATCAACACCATCTCACCCGGGGCCATCGACACCGAAATCCACGAGCCCGGCCGGCTGGAGCGCATAATGCCCAATTTGCCGATGGGACGGCCCGGCAGGGCCGAAGAGGTGGCAGAGGCGATCCTGTTCCTGCTTTCGGATGCGGCTTCGTATATTACCGGCGCCAATCTCAACGTCTCCGGCGGGCGTTAGAGCATGATCCCGCCTTGTGTTCGGCGGCTGGCTCCCTATGATCGCGCCGCGTGGGAAAATCCTTCAAAAATTTCAACCAATAAGTTCAAGTAACACGGGAGAACATCATGGTCGCAGCGGTCCGCGTTCATAAACACGGCGGCCCCGAGGTGCTGACACTCGAGGACATCGAAGTCCCGGCGCCGGGACAAGGCCAGATCCGGATCAAGCAGCATGCCTGCGGCGTGAATTTCATCGACACTTATTTTCGCATGGGGATGTACCCCTCGCCGGTCGGCATGCCTTTCGTTTCGGGCAATGAGGGCGCGGGCGCGGTGACTGCGGTGGGGCCCGGCGTCACCGACATCAAAATTGGCGACCGCATCGCCTATGTGGTTCCGCTCGGCGGATATTCGGCGGAGCGCCTGCTGCCGGCGGAACGCGCGGTGAAGCTGCCCGACAGCATTAGTTACGAACAGGCCGCCGGTATGATGCTCAAGGGCATGACGGCGCAATATCTGCTCAATCGTACCTACAAGGTCGTGAAAGGAACGATCGTGCTGATCCACGCGGCCGCGGGCGGCGTCGGGCTGATCGCCTGCCAATGGGCCAACCATCTCGGCGCCACCGTAATCGGCACCGTCGGCTCCAAGGATAAAGCCGACCTCGCCAAAAAGAACGGCGCGCATCACACCATCCTCTATCGGGATGAGGATTTCGTCGCCAAGGTCAAGGAAATCACCAGCGGCAAGTTGTGCGACGTGGTCTATGACGGCATCGGCAAGACCACATTCCCGGCATCGCTCGATTGCCTCCGCCCGATGGGCATGTTTGCGAGCTTCGGTAGCGCGTCGGGGCCGATCGAGGCTTTCAACATCAACCTGCTTCAGACCAAGGGCTCTTTGTTCGCCACCAGGCCGACGCTCAATCACTATGCCGCCAAGCGCGAGGACCTGATGAAGACCGCGAACGATCTGTTCGACAAGGTTGGATCGGGCGCGGTAAAAATTCCGGTGAACCAGAAATTTTCGCTCAAAGACGCGCAAAAGGCGCATCGCGATCTCGAGGGCCGCGGCACAACGGGTTCCTCGATCCTGATTCCTTGATGCGCAAGGACGTGGGAGGGCAGCCGGACCGGAACAGATGGCCCGCCTGACCACCCATGTGCTCGACACAGCGTCCGGAAAGCCCGCCTCCGGCTTGCGCGTGGTGCTGCGGCGCGATGGCGATGCAAATGTGCTGGCCGAGACGTTTACCAACGCCGAAGGCAGGCTCGACAAGCCGCTGCTCGATGGTGCGGCGTGCAAGCCGGGACGCTATGAAATCTCGTTCCATGCCGGCGATTATTTTCGCAAGCAAAGCGTGGCGCTTGCCGATCCGGCATTCCTTGACGTGATTCCGGTGCGCTTCGCTCTCACGCAAGGCGCCGACTACCACGTCCCGTTGCTGCTTTCGCCTTATGGCTATTCGGTCTATCGCGGGAGTTGAGCGCCGATGGAAGTCTTTCTCGGCGAATGGCTGAACCTGCTGCTGCGCTGGACGCATCTCGTCGTCGGCATCGGCTGGATAGGCACTTCGTTTTATTTCATGGCGCTGGATTATACGCTGAGCAAGCGTGAGCGCATGAATCCCGGCGTGCTGGGCACCGCCTGGCAGTTGCACGGCGGCGGTTTCTATCACGTCGAGAAGTACACGGTTGCGCCGCCGCAGTTGCCGCTCGGTCTGCATTGGTTTCGCTTCGAGGCTTATCTGACCTGGGTCACCGGCTTTGGCCTCATGATCGTGCAGTATTATATGCACGCGAGCGCCTACCTGATCGATCCGGCGGTGATGGCATTGCAGCCGTGGCAGGCGATCGCGATTTCGCTCGGCTCGATCGGGGCGGGCTACGCGATCTACGAAACCATTTGCCGATCCAGAATTGGCGAGAACACGCCAATGCTTGCGCTTTGTGTGTTTGCACTGATCGTACTCTCGTCTCTGCTTTATACGAAAATATTCTCCGGCCGCGGCGCTTTCGTTCATGTCGGCGCGCTGACCGGCACGATCATGGCGGTAAACGTTTTCGCCATCATCATTCCCAACCAAAAAAAGATGGTCGCGCAACTGCTGCGCGGCGAGACGCCCGATGCGCGTTATGGAGCCATCGGCAAGCAGCGCTCAACGCACAACAATTATCTGACGCTGCCGGTGATTTTGATGATGGTGTCGCCGCACTATCCGTTTTTATTTTCGCATTCGCATGCATGGCTGATCGTCGCGCTCATCCTGATCTCGGGCGCGCTGATCCGGCATTATCTCAATCGCGTCGATGCTGGCGACGACTGGAGCAGTTTCGGCTGGGCCGCGCCTATCGCGGCAATTGCGTTGCTGGCGGCTATTTTTTTCACGGCGCCGCGCGCCCGCGATCTGGGAACCGGGGCAGTATCGGATGCCGAGGCGCTGACGATTACCCAAAAACACTGCGTGACCTGTCATGCGGCCAAGCCTACGCATGAAAGCTTTCAGGATGCGCCGAAGGACATTACGCTGGAGACGATTGCCGATCTGCGAAAATACGCAAAACTGATCTTCGTGCAAACGGTACAGAGCAATGCGATGCCGCTCGGCAACCAGACTGGAATGACCGAAGACGAGCGCGCCAAACTCGGCCGCTGGATCGCGACGCAGAAATGAGCGCACCCGACATCAAAAAACTTGGCGCCCGCGCGGAGGCGATGATTGCGGCGCTTGCGCCGATTTCTGCCGAGTCCGGCCGGCTCGTGCGCCTGTTCCTGTCGCCGGAACATCGCCGCGCCGCCGATCTGGTGGCGGGATGGATGCGGGATGCCGGCATGAATGTATCCGAGGATGCCCTCGGCACGCTGCGCGGACGTTGGGGCGGGGGCAAGCGGCTGTTGATCGGTTCGCATCTCGATGCCGTCATCGATGGCGGAAATTACGACGGTCCGCTCGGCGTGATTGCGGGGATTCTTGCGGTTGAGCATCTTGCGAAGTCCGAAACGCGCCTGCCGTTCGGCATCGACGTGCTTGCATTCGGTGACGAGGAAGGCTCGCGCTTCCCGTCCACGCTGTCGTCCTCCGGCGCTTGCGCCGGGGCGTTTGAGCAGGAGACGCTTTCGCTCGCCGACCGCAATGGGGTGACATTTGCCGATGCGCTCACGGCATATGGAAAGAATCCGGGCGGTATTCCGTCAGCCGCCTATACGCCAAGCGAGGTTGCGGCCTATGTGGAACTGCACATCGAGCAGGGGCCGCTGCTGGAAGAGGAGAACGAGCCGCTCGGCGTCGTCACAGGTATTGTCGGGCAAAGCCGCTTGCGAGTGACCGTCACCGGCGAGGCGGGACACGCCGGCACCGTGCCGATGAATTTGCGGCGCGATGCACTCGCCGGGGCGGCCGCGATGGTGCTTGTGGTGGAGCGCGTTGCCAAAGCCAATGCCGCGAACCGCATGGTTGCGACCGTCGGCCGCATCGAGGCAATTCCGGGAGCGACAAACATTATTCCCGGTAGCGTGGCGTTCACCATCGATTTGCGCACCATGAGCGACAGCATCCGTAAAGCCGCCATAGCGACGATCCAGCATGAAGCGCGCGGAATTGTGGAAGCACGCAAACTTGGCGTGGCGTTCGAACCGTTTCACGATGCGGCTGCCACGATTTGCGATTCCGCGTTGCAGGACATGCTGGCCGCTGCGATTACAGACATGGGTCATCGTCCGATCGCATTGCCGTCCGGCGCAGGCCACGACGCGCAGATGATGGCGAAGCTCTGCCAGGCTGCGATGATGTTCGTGCGTTGCCGCGGCGGCATCAGCCACAATCCGGCGGAATATGCGAGCCCGGCCGACATGGGGACTGCGATCGCCGCGCTCATCCGTTTCATAGAACGGTACCGACCGAAATCATGACCGACATCATCGGCGATAATTTTTCCCGCGAGGTTGCCTTCCTCAAGGAGCTGGTGCGTGTGCCCTCCGATAATCCGCCGGGCGATTGCGCGCGTCATGCGGAAAAAACCGCAGCTTTGCTCTTGGGTCTTGGCTTCAAGGTCGAGCGCCATCCGGTCCCGCAAGCGCTGGTGAAAAAACACGGCATGCAATCGGTGACCAATCTGGTGGTGCGCGAGCGGTTCGGTTCCGGCAAAGGCAGTGTGATCGCGCTCAATGCGCACGGCGATGCGGTGCCGCCGGGCCAAGGCTGGCGGCACGATCCTTATGGCGCGGATGAAAAGGGCGGCGCCATTTATGGCCGCGGCGCGGCGGTCTCAAAATCGGATTTTGCCACTTACGCTTTTGCGTTGCTGGCATTGAAAGTCGCACCCGCCGGTCTCGACGGGACGGTCGAACTGCATTTTACCTATGACGAGGAAGCGGGCGGATTTGTCGGGCCGAAATGGCTGCTGGAGGAAAACATCATCAAGCCCGATTACGCGATTTCCGCGGGCTTCTCCTATGCGGTGATCACAGCGCATAACGGCGTGTTGCATTTGGAAGTGACGGTGAAGGGCCGCCAGGCGCATGCCGCCATGCCCGAAAGCGGAGCGGATGCATTGCAAGCGGCGACCGCCGTGCTCAACGCGCTGTATGCCGAGCGCCGCAAACTTGCGAAGAAAAAATCGAAATCGCCCGGCATCGGCGCCGCCAAGCTCACGGTCGGGCTGATTTCCGGCGGCATCAACACCAATGTGGTGCCCGATCGCATCGTCATGCGGCTCGACCGGCGATTGATCCCGGAAGAGAACGGCGGCAAGGTCGAGAAGAATTTGATCGCGCTGATCAAGCGCGCAGGGAAGGGCAAAGGCATCTCAATCGAGTGCCGGCGCATCTTGCTGGCGGAGCCGCTCGCGCCGCTTCCCGGCATCGGCCGGCTGGTCGAGCCGCTGGTGCGTCACGCCAGGAAAGAATTGAAGACGCATATCGCGGTGAAAGGCGTGCCGCTTTACACCGACGCGCGGCATTACAGCGCAAAAGGGATACCGACCGTGCTGTATGGCGCCGGTCCGCGCTCGATTCTCGACGCCAACGCGCATGGCGCCGACGAGCATATCAAGCTTTCCGATTTGAAGGCAGCGACACGCGTGATCGCGGCAACGCTGCGCGATCTGTTACGCTCAAAATAGCTGGGCGATCCGGCCAAATGCAAGATGGTCGGCGCCGCGCGGCAGCCGCGGAATGCCGATAACCTCGAAACCTTCCGCGAACCGCGCGATCGTGCCGGTCGTATCGTCCAGCGGCACCGGGCTGCCTTCGGATTCGCTCACCACGATTGCCGCAATATCCAATTTCCGCTGCGCCAGCACATGCAGCGCCGTCAATGTATGGCTGATGGTGCCGAGATAGCTGCCGACGACCAGCAACGCCGGCACCCGCAGCAATGTCAGCCAATCGAGCACCGTGCGACGTCCGGCAAGCGGCACCATGATGCCGCCGACGGCTTCGATCAACAGCGCACCCTTATGCGCCGCCATTGCACGGCGCGAGAACTCAACAATCGCATCGAAGTCGAGCGTGCGGCCCTCGCGCGCCGCGGCAAGGTCCGGCGCCAGCGCCGCACGAAAACGCCAGGGCGATACGCGCTCGATCTCCTCGGGCGAAATCGTGCGGCCAAGCCCTGCGAGCAGCACGCCGGGATCGCTTGCCGCGACTGCCGTTGGATCGAAGCCGCTGACGATCGGCTTGATCGCATCGACCGGCTGTCCAACACGGCGAAAATGCCGGATCAGACCAGCGGCAACGAAGGTCTTGCCGATATCTGTGCCGGTCGAGGTGATGAAGACGGTACTCATGGTTCAGCGCGCCAATATGCGGGTGCGGACAATTGCTGCGAGCCGTTCGATCTCCGCATCCGGATGCGCCGCGGTGAAGGCAAGGCGCAGGCGCGCAGTGCCCTCGGGCACGGTCGGCGGCCGTATCGCGGCGACCAGGAAACCTTCGTCGGCGAGCATACGCGAAGCGGCAAGCGCGGGCTCCGCCTCGCCGATGACGATCGGCACGATCTGGCTTTGCGCCTGCGGCAAGTTTGTCAGCCGGGTGAAGTTTTTTGCTTTCGCAAGCGGCTTGCCGGACAGTTCCGGATTGCCTTCGATGAGATCGAGCGCCGCGATGCTGGCGGCAACCGCCGCCGGCGGCAGGCCGGTTGAATAGATCAGCGTGCGTGCGCGGTTGTGCATGAGTTTGATCACGGCTTGCGATGCGCACAGATAACCGCCATAGCCGCCGAGCGCCTTTGACAATGTGCCCATTTGCAAAGGTACATCCACATGCACGCCGGCGGCAAAGCTCGAGCCGCGTCCCTCGCCAATAACTCCAAGGCCGTGGGCGTCGTCCGACATCAGCCAGGCATCGTGTTGTTGCGCCAACGCCGCGAGATCGGCAAGCGGGGCCAGATCACCGTCCATGGAAAACACGCCGTCGGTCGCGATCAATGCGCGCGCATGCGTTCCGCGATGTTTTTTGAGTAATGACTCAACGTGTTCGGTATCGTTGTGACGAAACGCAATGACGCGTCCGCCGCTGAGCTGCGCGCCGGCCCAAATGCAGGCGTGAGAAAGTTCGTCCACCAGCAACAGGCCGTCGCCTCCGATCAGCACCGGAATGATGCCGGCATTGGCAAGATAGCCGGAGCCGAATACACAGGCCGCCTCGGTCTGCTTGAACCGCGCGAGGCGTGCTTCCAACTGGGCGAACAACGGATGGTTGCCTGTGACCAGCCGCGAGGCGCCGGCGCCCGCGCCATATGTCTCGGTCGCCGCGATGGCGGCCTGCTTGACGGCGGGATGCTGGGACAGATTGAGATAGTCGTTGCAGGAGAACGACAACAGGCGGCGTCCGTCGCGCTCCGCCCAAAGGCCGTCTGCGCGAAAGGTCGAGCTCAGCGTCCGGCGCAGATCTGCCTGCGCCAGATCGTTCAACTTT
>CAMAWF010000072.1 GCA_945861895.1 Rhizobium sp. Q54 | reverse complement strand
GGCCATCCTGTTCACGGTGCTGCTCGCGTTTCTGGAAATCCGCCATTTCATGAATCAGGGCAACGTTTTCCGCGACAGCGCCGGTCTGGGCGAAATCGCGCTACAGGTGTCGACCGGCCTTGCACTCACCATAGGCCTTGAGCGCTTGCGCGAACGCAGCGGGAGCATCGTCCACGATATCGGCGCGCTGGTGGTTGCAGCGCTGACTTTATCCGCAACGGTAATCGGCCTGGCTATGGTGGAAAATCCACTGTTCACCGGCCGGCCGGTCGGCGGACTGTTCATGAATCTCGTATTGCTCGGCTACGGGCTTCCCGCCGTGCTGGCGGCAATCCTTGCGCTCACCGCACGCCATTCCCGCCCCATCGCGTACCGCTATGTCGCGGCCACGACGGCGGTGGGGCTTGCGATCGCTTATCTTTCGCTGGAGATAAGGACGCTATTCCACGGACCTGTGCTGAAATACGGGCCGGCCAGCTATGCCGAGCAATATACTTATTCGGCGGTGTGGCTTGGCTTCGGCGTTGCGCTGTTGATGTCCGGCCTGCTGCTGCGCTCGCAACCGGCGCGCATGGCTTCCGCGGCGGTGGTGATGCTCACGATCGCGAAGGTTTTCCTGGTCGACATGGCAGGCCTTGCCGGCATCTACCGGGCGCTATCGTTCATCGGGCTCGGACTGGTGCTGGTCGGCATTGGCTGGCTCTATCAGCGCGTACTTTTCCCGGCGCGACAAGCGGGTGGCCCGAATGAATGAACATGCAAGAATTTACGGCGTCGTGCCACATGAGGTGTTGCTGTCGCATGATGGCCTGGGATTTCTCAACGCCATCATCGCCGGCAAACTCCCGCATCCGCCGATGTGCCAGACGCTTGGGTTTCATCTCACGGAAGCAGCATTCGGGCGCGCGGCGTTCGCCTGCGAGCCACAGCTGCGACACTATAATCTAATCGACATTGCGCACGGCGGCCTTGCCGCGACACTGCTCGATTCCGCGCTCGGATGCGCCGTGCATTCGATGCTCGCCAAGGGCGAGACCTACACGACGCTGGAGGTGAAGCTCAATCTGGTGCGCCCACTCACCAGCGACACTGGCCCGGTGCTTGCCGAGGGCCGCATCATCCATCGCGGCCGCACGGTCGCGACGTCGGAGGGCGATCTCAAGGATCGTACCGGCAAACTTTATGCCCACGCCACGACGACGTGCATGATTTTCCCGGCAAAGGGTTGAGAATTGCGCCGACTTACCGGGATGTCGCAGAGGCTTGCAACGAAAGCGGCCGTCGTGACGTGCCGGCAAGATTCACGCGCGCGCCGCGGCGGGTGAAATCGCAATAGGCAAAGCCCAGTCCATAGACCGTGCCGCGAAAGCTGTGGGTGCCGGTTTGCTCAAGATTAAAACACGGCTCAAACATCATGCCTCGCACCGAGGCGCAGACGGAATTGCCTTTGACCCGTAGCGTGCCCGCCGGCAGTGCGGCGTGACGCACCGGGCCATCGCCCTGGAGCTGGACCGTCCCCGCCGCCGATCCATCGGCGTGGACGCGCCCGCTGCCGCGGGTGCCCTCAAAGCAGGAATAGGCGAACAGCTTGCCGACGACAAAGCGGCGGGCATCTGCCGCCGTCATCTCACCGGCAACGGCCGGCAAGGCGGCAAAAAAACCGGCCAAAAGCCCGGCCCACACGACAAAGCCCCGCACCATAATCCACTCCACTCAGGCTGACGCCACCGACAAAGCAACCCAAGCTCGTGTCCCGTGCTTGGGTAATTTAGCGATTATGACCGCCTTTCGTCGATAAATTCTGAACGTATTTACCCGATTTTGACCACGACCCGGCCGCGCACCTGGCCGGCGACAATGCGGGGGGCAGCCTCAAGAACCCCCGAAAGCCCTATTTCCGTGGTCATCGCGGCCAATTTTTGACGATCCAGATCGGTTTCCAAGCGTTTCCAGGCCTCGCGGCGCAGCTTGATGGGGGCCATGACGGAATCGATGCCGAGGAGACACACCCCGCGCAAAATAAACGGGGCGACGCTGGTCGGCAGGTCCATCCCCCCCGCCAGGCCACAGGCGGCCACCGCCCCGCCATAGCGGGTCATCGACAGCACATTGGCCAAGGTCGTGGAGCCCACGGCATCGATACCGCCCGCCCAGCGCTCTTTTGCCAGCGGCTTCGGCGGGCCGGCGAGTTCCTTGCGATCGATGATCTCGCCCGCGCCGAGACCCTTGAGGTAGTCGGCTTCCTGCGGCCGGCCAGTAACGGCGGCAACCTGATAGCCGAGCTCGGCCAAAATCGCGACCGCCACCGAACCCACCCCGCCCGCGGCGCCGGTCACCACCAGCGGCCCGCGATCAAGGGTGAGGCCGTGCCGCTGCAGCGCCATCGTTGCAAGCATTGCGGTGTAACCGGCGGTGCCGATTGCCATGGCGTCGCGGGTGCTCATGCTCGCGGGCAGCCGCACCAGCCAATCGCCTTTGACGCGCGCCTTTTCGGCATAGGCGCCGAGATGGGTTTCGCCGGTTCCCCAGCCGTTGAGGATCGCCTTATCGCCAACTTTCCAGTCGGGATGCGAGGAAGCCTCGACCGTGCCGGCAAAATCGACGCCTGGTATCATCGGGAAGCGGCGGACCACCGGCGCCTTGCCGGTGAGCGCAAGCCCGTCCTTGTAATTCAATGTGGAATGCTCGACGCGAACGGTGACATCGCCGTCCATCAGATCTTTTTCGTCGAAATCGGCGAGCGCGGCTTTCTGCCCCGCGTCCGACTTCTCGATCACGATTGCCTTGAATTTTGCCAAGCGCACCTCACTGAGAAATAATCAATGGGTATTTGTGACGCGCCGTTCGAACCAGCGCAAGCGGCTCAAGCTGCCGCGGCCGCCGTCCGCACCACCGGCTTCTCCACGATCGGCAGGTTGATCACGGCCGAAAGCAGGCCGAACAGCACGGAGAGCCACCACACCAGATCGTAGGAACCCGTGCGCTCGAACACGATGCCGCCGAGCAGCACGCCGAAGAAGCCGCCGACCTGATGGCTGAAGAAGGCAAAGCCAAACAGCATGGCAAGCCAGCGCGTGCCGAACATCACCGCCACCAACGCGGAGGTCGGCGCCACGGTGGAGAGCCAAAGCAGCCCGGTGACCGCCCCGAAGATCAGCGTCGCCGCCGGCGATGCCGGCAGCATGATGAACACAACGATCGAGATCGCGCGCATGAAATAGATGAACGACAGGATGTAGCGCATGGGCATGTGGTTGCCGAGATAGCCCGAGGCGAGCGAACCCACGATGTTGAACAGGCCGATGACGGCAAGCGTCCAGCCGCCGATCTGCGCCGAGAGGCCGCGGTCGATGAGGTAAGACGGCAGATGCACGGTGACGAAGGCGAGCTGGAAGCCACAGGTGAAAAAACCCAGCACGAGGAGAACATATGAGCGGTGCCCGAACGCCTCGGTGAGCGCTTGCCACACCGACTGGGCCGGCGGCGCAACCACTGGAGTTGCTCCTGCCGCCTTGGGCGGCGTCATCAGCGCGATCGAGAGCGGAAGGATCAGCAGCGTCACCGCGGCGAAAATCAATAGCGCCGTTTGCCAGTCATAAGCATCGATCAGCGCCACGCCGAGCGGCGAATACAGAAACTGGCCGAACGAACCGGCCGCGGTTCCGGCGCCGAAGGCGAGCGTACGCCATTGCTCCGGCAGCAACTTGCCGAAACCGCCGAGTACGATATTGAACGAGCAGCCGGACAGCCCTAAGCCGAGCAGCACACCGGCCGAGAAGTGCAGCGATCCCGGCGTCGTCGAATGCGCCATGAGCGCGAGGCCGGCGGCGTAAAGAACGGCGCCGATCACGAGCACGCGGTTGGTGCCGTACTTGTCGGCCATCGCGCCGGCGAAAGGCTGGCCGGCGCCCCACAGCAGGTTCTGAATGGCAATCGCGAGCGCGAACACGTCGCGGCCCCAGCCGTTCGCCTGCGACAGCGGCGTGAGGAAAAAGCCGAGCGAGGAGCGCGGCCCAAAACTGATCAGCGCGATGAGACAACCGCCAATGACGATGACGGCGGGTGTACGCCAGCCGATTGCGGATGCCATCGCCGGTTTCATCGACATACTCTGGGAATCCTTTGCCCGTGCGCCCGGCCGGGCGCAGATCGCACTGCACCATAGGACTTTCAGCCCTGGAGCGATAACGAATATTCGTGATTGGAGCCATTTGCGGGACGCATGGCTGCTTGCCGGCCTTTCGTTAAGAGACAGGCGGGATCGGGGTGGCAGCGGGCGCCTAAAGCTTTTCCGCAGCTTCGCGGGTGGCCACCGCATCGCCCCAGCTCGGCTTGTCCGCACCATCGCCCCAGGCGCGCGGGCGATAGAAGGTATGGACGCCGAACTTGTACATCTTCTTCATTTCGTTGACCCAGCTCGGCCGCACCCAATAGGCATGGTAGTGGGTCGACTTGGCCACCTCGGGCATCCACAGCTTGCCATCGAGCGTGTCGGCGGCGATGCGTTTGGCGCGCACCCAGGCGTCGGGCTCGGTGACGACATCGGGGATGCCATCGCAAGCAAAGGTGAACTGACAGGCGAGATGGCGGTGGGAGTTCTGGTAGACCACGCCGCAGACATCGTTGGGATAGTAGCCTGAGAACGCACGGTTCATCACCACCTGCGCGACCGCAATTTGTCCGCGCACCGGTTCGCCTCGCGCTTCGAAATAGATGGCGTTGGCGAGACATTTATCCGCCTTGGCGCGCGCATTGCCGGTAAGACCAAGACGTTCGGCCGGCGACATCGGCCGCTTTCCTTCGCCGGTGACCTGACCCTTCGGCGCCACCATCTCGCCCGGTTTGCCGGTGTCGATTTCACCCTTGTCGGGCGCAGGCGTGAGCGCAGAAAGCTTGATGTCGGGATCGGCGGCGCGCGGCAGCATCACCATCGGCGCCTCGCCTTCCGCCCAGGGCACGATCGCTTGCAGCGCGCTCATCGGGTCGATGCCGAAATACAGCCGCGAAGCGTCGCCCACTGCGGCATCGCTATTGGCACGCGCCGCCGCCGCCAAATCCACCGGCGGAAGATCGACATAGGGCAGCTCGACGGAATCGACGGCGGATGTCTGCGGCTCATGCAGCGGTGAGGATTCATACTCGGGGAATGAATCGAAGCGCGCGTCTTTATCGGCTCCGGCAGGCGAATCCGCCGGGCCGGATTGCACTTTTGGCATGGGCACGGGTCCGACCGGCCGCGGACGCGACACCAGCGCATCGCCCTTCTTGCTGCGATTGACCTTGGGAAATTCCAACGGCGGCAATTCCGGCGGATCGCCGAGCGGATTTCCCGAATTCAGACTGGCAAGCTCCAGCCCGAGCGGCGGCGGAATTGCCGATCCGATCGGCCGAGGAAAACTGAACGTCGCGGAATGAATGGTGCCGAAGGGCGAAGCGATGATGTGCCGGTGCCAGCGCGCGGCCACCGCCGGCTGGCGCGCCAGCAACGCGCCGACATCCTGGTGACCGATCTGGTTCGGCATCAGGACGAAAAAGACGGCAAGACCAAAGGGCGCCGCAACGACGCCCTTTGGCCGGTTACGCATTACCGGCATCTGCATTCAACACAAACGCAACTCGCACTCGTGTTCGCGCCTGCCGCCCGATTGGCGACAACGCGACACATTCTTTTATGAAGGGATTAACCTTGCGAAGCTGTTAACCGTCCCATCGCTCTTAGCGCCGCGTGGTAAACGGACCGTCAACGCGCAAGCAAATGCACACCGACGAAGTTTCCGGCAAGGAACAATGCCAATCCGACGAAACAGCCGGCGGTCAACGCGCGCTCGGGGATTACCTCGGGCACCGGGCGGCGAAGCGCCGCGCGCAATGCCAGCAACAGCACTCCGACGATGAAAAAATAGATCACCAGCGGATGCGTAATCACGTCGTCCCCGAACGGCTGCCGTTCCGCGGACAGCCCAAAGCCGAAGCCGCCCACGCCCATGGCGCCGTACCACCACCGGCGCACGCGCGGAGAGACGGAAGCCTGCGGCATTAGCCGGCGCGGATGTGGAGCTTGCCGTTCGACCATCGCGGCATCGTCGCTTGTCATTGCTCCGGAATCAAACGGCCCCGCCTAAGCAGGGCCGTCTCAGATTCGAATTCTATCAAATTCGACGATAGCCGTTCATATCTTCGCGCCCTTATCGGTGAAATACTTCACCGCTCCGGGTTTGCGCCCTGCTCGGTGAAATATTTCGCCGCGCCCGGGTGCCATGGAATCGGCGAGTTCGCCTTGAGCTGGTTTTGCAACACGAAATTCTCCGCTTCCCGGTGGACGGCGACGATATCGGCTTTCTTCTCGAAGATAGTCTTCACGATGTTATAGGCGTCCTGGTCGCTCATTTTTTCGTTCGCAACCAAGATGTTCCAGACTACGGCGATCTTGTTGTCCTTGTCCTGGCCGGGATAGGACCCGGCCTTGATCACGCCGCTGATGTAGAGGTTGCCGTACTTTGCGTTCATCTTCCCAACTAAGTCAGCGTGATCGATCATCTTGATCTTGCCGAGCGTCGGGGTCGCGCCGAGGTCGGTCACCGCAGCAGTCGGAATGCCGCCGACCCAGAAGAAGGCGTCGATCTTGCGGTCCTTGAGCGCGTTGACCGATTCGGCGACGCCGAGGCGCTCGCGCTTCATGTCCTTGTCCTTGTCGAGGCCGGCGGCTTCGATCACACGAAACGCCATGACCTCGGTGGCGCTGCCGCCTGAGCCGGTGGAGACGCGCTTGCCCTTGAGATCCGCCATCTTTTCGATGCCGGTACCTTCGACGGATACGACATGCATGCGGTTGGGATAAAGGATCATTAGGGCGCGCACCGGCACTTTTCCGCTCGTGAATTTATCCGTGCCGTTATATGCATCGAGTGCGGCGTCGGCCATCGAGAACGCAAGCTCGCTGCCGCCGGAATTGATCAGCTTGAGATTATCGACCGAGCCGCCGGTAACTTCGGCCGTGGCCTGCAAGCCGGGAATGTTTTTCGACAACACATTGGCGAGACCGCCACCCATTGGGTAGTAGACGCCTCCAGTTCCGCCTGTAGCGATCGAGATCGCGCGCTGCTGGGCAATCACCCCGCCGGCAACAAGCACACCGGCGAACACAAGCGCCAACGACACCAGTAATTTTTTCACGCGCCCTTTGGATGCTTTCATCGTTTCCTCCATCATGCTTTCCTATCGCCGGCTTGTTTCGACCGCCGGTTTTAGTGGAACGAATTTTTGTTTTAGCAACAAAGCCGCCCCCAATGCCAGACCGAATGGCGCGGGATGCGGCACGTCGAGGCCGGTGATGGCTTCGGCCAAGCCTTCGAGCAGGCTTGGGAACACCAGCAAGAGCCCGGAAATGAGCCACAGCACCCGCTCGCTCACGGTGTTTTTTCGCAGCGCCCAATTCTGCGCCGCCGCGGCAAGTGCGCCCAGGCCAATCCCGGTCTTCAGCGTGACCCAGATGATATCATAAATCGAGCCGTCCTTCGGTAGCTTCATCAGCAGCCCGACGCCCTGCGGATCGAGCACGAACACGAATGGCACCAGGAACGCGGGCAATGTGTATTTCCATGCATGCATCGTGGTGACGTAGGGATCGCCGCCGGTGATCGCCGCGGCCGCAAACGGCGACAATGCTGTGGGCGGCGACACTTCCGACAACACCGCATAGTAGAAGATGAACATGTGGGCGGCGAAATCCGGCACGCCAAGCTTGGTCAACGCCGGCGCCGCTATCACCGCGCAGATGATGTATGACGCCGTGACCGGCACCGCGAGGCCGATCACCCAGACAATCAAACAGGTGTAGATCGCGGTCAGCAGCAGACTGCCGCCGGCATAGTCGATGACGATGGAGGAGAATTTCAAGCCTAGGCCGGTGAGCGTGACGATGCCGACGATGATGCCGGCGGCCGCGCAAGTCGTCGCCGCACTCAGCGCGCCAATCGAACCGTCAGCCAGCGCGGTGACCAGCTTCTTCGGCACCAGCGCGGTTTCACGCGTGAGGAAGCTCATCGCGAAGGCGAGCACGGTGGAATAGAATACCGCCAGCATCGGCGAATAGCCGATAACCATGAAGATGATGACGGCAATCAGCGAGACGAAGTGGAAACCGTAACGCTTCGTCATCTCCCAGATTGATACTTCCTGCCGGAAGATCACCTCGTTCGCGCCGAAGCGAAGCGAATCGAGTTCGACCATGAACAGCAGCGAGAGGTAGTACAGACAGGTCGGAATGGTCGCCATCCAGATCACGTCGAGATAACTGATCTTTAAAAACTCGGCGATCAGGAATGCGGCGGCGCCCAGCACCGGCGGCGAGATGATCGCACCAAGCCCGCCCGCGGCCAGCAAGCCGCCGGCGGCGTTTTTCTCGAACCCGGCTTTCTTCAGCATCGGATAGGCGACGGTGCCGATCATAACTGTCGTGGCGACGCCGGAGCCTGACGGCCCACCAAGCAGGAACGACGAGGCGACCACCGCGCGCCCGGCGCTCGAAGGCTTGCCGCCCATGGCGGCGAGCGAGAAATCGATGAAGAATTTTCCGGCGCCGGAATGCAGCAGGATGGCGCCGTAGATCGTGAACATGATGATGAGCGTTGCTGACACGTCCACCGGAACGCCGAAGATGCCTTCAAACGTAATGAACAGGTGGCCGACGAGCCGCGCGAAATCGTAGCCGCGATGCGTCCAGGGCGGCGGCAGGTACGGGCCATAATAAGCGTACGCGATGAACAGGACCGCGACGAACGGCATGACCCAGCCGGTAGTCCGGCGCGCGGCTTCAAGCACGAGCAAGATGAAGATAATGCCGAGGATGACGTCCCATTTCTGCGGCACCGCTGCACGGTCGGTAAAATCGTCGCCCTCCGACAAGGCGTAGCAAATGACGAAAATCCCAAACACCGCGGGGATGATGTCGAACCATTGAATGCGGTTGCGAAAGCGATCCGCGAGCGGGAACAACAAAAAGCTCAGCAGCAGGACAAAGGCGACGTGGATGTAACGCATCTCCTGCGTCGGCACGATGTCGTAGGCGGCGTAGAGATGAAACAGCGTCATCGCAACGGCGATTGCCGTAACGATCGTACCGGCCCAGCCGGAAAGCCGGTTGGCTGCGCCCTCTTCCCGCTGGACGTATTCCGCCGCCTTGCGCAGGCCTTCTACGGAAACAATCTGCGGCTCGGCCTCCGAGGCCGGTTTAATATTCTCCGCCATGTTTCCCCCAGACGCGCCCCGGGCGGCAAACTAGCACGGAGGATGGGCACGGCAACCCCGCCGATACCGCGCAAATAGTAGCATTCCTGCGCTTTTATTGCCGCGCTTGAGGCCGGCGGGTATCCCGGTCTGGCCGCCCGAAGCTGCCGACGGTAGGGCCTTATTAACCATAAATAAATCCGCAGCAAGAATACTCACGAACCACGGTTAACCTTGGAAAAACGGGATGCTTGAGGGTTTCTCCAGCTTCGCCCACGGCCAGGCTGCATACATTGCCATTGTCGTGCTCGCGCTCGCGAGCATCGTCTATTGCCGCCAATTGCTCCGGCGAAATACCCGACTGACGGCGGCGATCAATAACATGTCGCAAGGCCTGTGCATGTTCGATGCATCGACCCGCATCGTCATTCTCAACCGGCGCTACATCGAAATGTACAATCTTTCGCCGAAGATCGTGAAACCCGGCTGTACGCTTCGGCAATTAATCGAGCACCGCAAGGACACCGGACTGTTCACTGGCGACACGGAAGCCTATTGCCGCGATATTGTTGAATCCATCGCTTCCGGCAAGGGAGGGGCGCGCTTCGTGAAGGCCCGCGACGGCCGCACCGTGCATGCTCTCAACCATCCGATGCGCGGCGGCGGCTGGGTATCGACGCACGAGGATGTCACCGAACAGCAACATGCCGAAGCCGAACGCGCGGCCATCCGCGACCAGGAGCAGCGGCGTGGCGTCATCGACGCGGCAATCGCCACATTCCGTCCGCAGATGGAAAGTCTTCTCAATAGCGTCAGCGAGAGCGCGGCCGCGATGCATTCAACCGCAACGACGCTGTTCGGGTCCTCGCAGCAGACCTCACAGCGCGCCGAAGGCGCCGTGCAGGCTTTCCACGAGGCCTCGACAAATGTGGAAACGGCGGCGGTTGCCGCCAACGAGCTTTCGAACTCGATTGCGGAAATCAGCCGCCAACTCGTCAAGACCACCGACGTCGTGCAACTCGCCACTACGGAGGCGCAGGCCACCGACGGCGAGATCGGCGGGCTCGCGGCAGGCGCGCAGAAAATCGGCGATGTCGTAAAGCTGATCCGGGCGATCGCCGAGCAGACGAATCTGCTGGCGCTCAATGCAACCATCGAGGCGGCGCGCGCCGGCGAGGCGGGCAAAGGCTTTGCGGTCGTCGCCTCGGAGGTCAAATCGCTGGCCGTGCAGACGGCGAAAGCGACCGAGGACATCGCCAATCATATTCTCGGCGTGCAGAATTCCACTTCGAGCGCGGTCGATGCGATCCGCCGGATTGCCAAGCGCATGCAGGAAATCAATCAATACACCACCGCGGTCGCAGCATCGGTCGAACAGCAAAATGCGGCTACCGGTGAAATATCGCAAAGCGTCGCGAATGCTGCGGCCGGAACCGGCCACGTGGTCGCCGTCCTCGGCGAGGTCGCGGGCGCGACGACGGAAACGCGCTCATCCGCTGAAATCGTGCTGGGTGCGTCGGAAACCGTCGAGACGGCGGTTTCGAACCTGCGCTCGAAAGTGGAAGGCTTCCTCGCCAAGGTCGCGGTGTAGCGGTTTTAAGCCTGGCTCGCCGCCGCTTTCCCGAGCGCGGCCTGCGCCGCCGCAAGCCGTGCGATCGGAACGCGAAACGGCGAGCACGACACGTAATCCAGCTTCACATCATGACAAAACGCGACCGAAGCGGGGTCGCCGCCGTGTTCGCCGCAAATGCCGACTTTGAGGTTTTTGCGCGTTTTACGGCCGCGCGCGACGCCGATTTTCACAAGTTCGCCAACACCTTGCTGGTCGATGGAGACGAACGGGTCCCCTACTAGAATACCCCGAGCAACGTAGGTGGTCAGGAAGCTCGCCGCATCGTCGCGGCTTATTCCGTAGGTGGTCTGGGTCAGGTCGTTCGTTCCAAACGAGAAGAACTCGGCCGTCTCGGCAATCTCGCCCGCCAGCAGGGCTGCACGCGGCAGTTCGATCATGGTGCCGACCTGGTAATTTAATTTCGCGCCGGTTTCCTTCGCGACGGCGGCAGCCATCGCATCGATGCGCGCCTTCACCAGATCGAACTCCATCTTGGTCGCGATCAGCGGCACCATCACCTCGGGAACCACCGGCTTTCCGGTCGAGCGCGCCGCGGCAACCGCCGCCTCGAAAATCGCGCGCGCCTGCATCTCGGCGATTTCCGGATAGGCGATGGCGATGCGGCAGCCGCGAAAACCGAGCATCGGATTGAACTCCGCGAGTTCAGCCGCGCGCGCGGCAAGCTTGCCGGCGTCCGCGCCCATGGCGGCCGCAACCTCGGCGATTTCCTTATCCCCGTGCGGCAGGAACTCGTGCAACGGCGGGTCCAGCAGGCGGATGGTCACCGGCTTGCCCTGCATGATCTCGAACAGTTCGACAAAGTCCGCCCGCTGCATCGGCAACAGCTTGGCGATCGCCTTGCGGCGGGCATTCTCGTCGTCGGCCAGAATCATTTCGCGCACCGCCTGAATGCGCTCCTCGTCGAAGAACATATGCTCGGTGCGGCAAAGCCCGATGCCCTCGGCGCCGAAACGGATCGCCGCACGCGCATCGTTCGGCGTATCGGCATTGGCGCGCACGCCGAGCTTGCGCACCGCGTCGGCCCAGCCGATCAGCGTGGAAAATTCGCCGGACAGTTCCGGCTCGATCATGTCGATGCGCCCGGCCAGCACCTGGCCGGTCGAGCCGTCGACGGTGATGATATCGCCTTGCCTGAACGTCTGTCCGGCGCAGGTCATGGTGCGGTTGGCGTGATCGACGCGCAGCGCGCCGGCGCCCGAAACGCAGGGCTTGCCCATGCCGCGCGCAACCACCGCGGCGTGCGAGGTCATGCCGCCGCGCGTGGTCAAAATGCCCTCGGCGGCGTGCATGCCGTGGATGTCTTCCGGCGAGGTCTCGACGCGCACCAGGATGACTTTACGCCCTTCGGCCTTCAGCGTCGCCGCCTCGTCGGACGAAAACACGATCTCGCCCGCGGCGGCGCCGGGCGAGGCCGGCAGACCAGTGGCGATCACTTTGCGTTCCGCCTTCGGATCGATGGTCGGATGCAACAGTTGATCGAGCGAGGCGGGATCGACTCGCGTAATCGCTTCGTTGCGGCCGATCAAGCCTTCGTTGGCGAGTTCCACCGCGATGCGCAGCGCGGCTTTCGCCGTGCGCTTGCCGGAGCGCGTTTGCAGCATCCACAGCTTGCCTTGTTCCACCGTGAATTCGAGGTCCTGCATGTCGCGGTAGTGACGCTCGAGCTTGCCGTAGATGCGGGTGAGTTCGGCATAGGCCTTCGGCAGCGTCTTCTCCATCGAGGGCTTGTCGGAACTGGCCTCCCGCCGCGCCGTCTCGCTTATTTCCTGCGGGGTGCGGATGCCGGCGACCACGTCCTCGCCCTGCGCATTGATGAGGAACTCGCCGTAGAGCTTTTTCTCGCCGGTCGAGGGATTGCGGGTGAACGCCACGCCGGTCGCGGAGGTCTCGCCCATATTGCCGAACACCATCGCCTGCACATTGACGGCGGTGCCCCAGCTTTCCGGAATATTGTGCAGGCGGCGATAGGTGATGGCGCGCGCATTCATCCAGGAGCCGAACACCGCGCCGATGGCGCCCCATAACTGCACGTGCGGGTCCTGCGGGAACGGCTCGCCGCGCTCTTCCGCGATGCGCTTCTTGTAGCTCTCGACCAGTTGCGCCCAATCGTCGGCCATCAGCTCAGTGTCGAGCGTATAGCCCGCGCGCTCCTTGTGCCGGTCGAGCAGCTCCTCGAAATGATCGTGCCCGACGCCGAGCACCACGTCGGAATACATCGTGATGAAGCGGCGGTAGCTGTCATAGGCAAAGCGGCGGTCGCCGGATTTTTTTGCCAGCGCCTCGACCGTCTGGTCGTTGAGGCCAAGATTAAGAACGGTGTCCATCATGCCGGGCATCGAGGCGCGCGCGCCCGAGCGCACCGACACCAGCAGCGGATTGGTTTTGTCGCCGAAACTCTTGCCGGCGATGCGGCCGACCTGCGCCAGCGCCTTGTCGACCTGCGCGCGAAGCTGCTTCGGATAGTTGTTCTCGTGCACGTAGAAATAGGCACACAGATCGGTGGTGATGGTGAAGCCAGGCGGCACCGGCAAAGCGAGATTGGCCATCTCGGCGAGATTGGCGCCCTTGCCGCCGAGCAGATTTTTCATGCTGGCGCGGCCTTCGGCGCGGCCGTCGCCGAAGCTGTAGACCCACTTGCCTTTGTTCGCGGACGCGGAGTAGCGCGCGGACGCGGCGGATTTCTTCGGTTTCGCGCGGGCGCGCGGAGTTTTGCGTTTGGCCATGGCTCAAAACAGGGTGGGACCGGCAGAACCTTTAAGAACACTGCCGGGAACGGCGGCGCAAGCCCGCTGTGAAGTTAGCGGATAAGCCCGAGACCCATGACGCCGACGAAGATGAGATAGATCGCAACGATGATGTTGAGCAGGCGGGGGATAATCAGAATGAGGATGCCGGCAGCGATGGCGACGATGGGTTGCAGATGAGTGATGCCGATGACCATGACGCTCTCTCCGTGTTTGATCCGAGCAGGAAACTGCAAGGCGGGCGGGTGGTTCCCACCGCCCTCCCACAAGGGGAGAGGGTAGGAACAGAAATGCACCGATTGATACTTATTAGACTTTCGTCTAATGATCTAGGTGTCTGAATTTTGGCCGTTTCTGGCCACTAGGGGAGAGAACCATGAAGCTCAGTGCACCGACCGTACCGGTCTTCTACATCTCCGCAGCGCTGTTCATTCTCGCGCTGGTGGGACACTTCGTCGTCGTTCCGTATGTGACGCTCTATCAGTTCTGGATCGCGATCGCGGCCTACGTCGTGCTGGCCGCCGGCAACGTGCTCAAGGGCGTGTGATATTCTCGATGACCCTCTCCCCTCTCGGGAGAGGGTTTAGCCTTCGATGCGCGAGAAATCCGCCACCGCGCGGGTGGCCTCGCGGATCTCGTTGAGCAGCTTGAGGCGGTTTTCGCGCAATTTCTTGTCGTCGGCGTTCACCGTGACCTTTTCGAAAAAGGCATCGACGCGCGGGCGCAAGCTCGCCATCGCGCTCATGGCGGCGGCGAAGTCCTCCTTGGCGACGGCGGCGGAAGCTTCTTTCTTGGCGGTCGCGACCGCCTCGGCCAGCGCCTTTTCTTCCGGCTCTTTGAGCAAGGCGGCGTCGGGCGCGCCGGTGTAGGTTTTGCCGTCCTTCTTCTCCTCGATGCGAAGGATATTGGCCGCGCGCTTTGTCCCGGCGAGCAGATTTTTGCCGTCGTCGCTGTCGAGGAATTTTCCCAGCGCCTCGACGCGGCGCACGATCAGCAAGAGGTCGTCCTGCGCTTCACCCGCCCCTGCAGGGGGAGGGTCGAGGCGAGCGTCAGCGAGCGTCGGGGTGGGGTGAGAGGCATCACCCCCTCCCGGTCTGCTACGCAGACCGACCTCCCCCCTCCCGGGGGAGGTGGAAGAAGAACCGAGCGCAAACACCGCATCGACGAGATCGTGCCGCGCGCCTTGCTCGCGGAGTTGGACTTTGAGGCGGTCGGCGAAGAAAGCCAGCAGTTCGCCGATTATTCCACCGTCATGCCCGGGCTTGACCCAGGCATCCATCCTTTTTGATTGATGGATTGCCGGGTCAAGCCCGGCAATGACAGCAAGATGGGATACGGCCACACGGCCCAAATTAATGCGTAAAACGTTTTCCAAAATGATCCTGATCACCCCTAATGCCGCGCGCCGCAGCGCATAGGGGTCCTTCGAGCCGGTCGGCTTTTCGTCGATCGCCCAGAAACCGACCAGCGTGTCGATCTTGTCGGCGAGCGCGACCGCAATCGAAACCGGATTGCCCGGCACCAGATCGTTCGGCCCCTGCGGCTTGTAATGGTCCTCGCAAGCGTGGGCGACGGCTTCGTCTTCGCCTTGCGCCTCGGCGTAGTATTTCCCCATCAGGCCCTGCAATTCGGGGAATTCGCCGACGACTTCTGTGAGCAGATCGGCCTTGCACAGCATGGCTGCGCGTTTGGCTTTTCCGACATCCGCTTTCACCAGCGGCGCCAGTTCCGCCGCCAGCCGCTCGATGCGCGCAATGCGCTCTGCCTGTGTGCCGAGCTTTTCGTGGAACACGATCTGTGCGAATTTCGGTAGCCGGTCTTCCAGCCTGGTTTTCAAATCGGTGTCGTAGAAGAATTTGGCGTCGGCAAGCCGCGCGCGGATCACGCGCTCGCAGCCGGCGACGATGGTCTTGCCGCCATCGGGGGCTTCGATGTTGGCGACCAGAATGAATTTGGGGGCGAGGCTCCCCTCCCCCTTGTGGGGAGGGGTTGGGGGTGGGGGTGATTGCGTATCATCGCGGCCACCCCCCACCCGGCGCTGCGCGCCGACCTCCCCCACAAGGGGGGAGGTAGAAGAAGAGCGGACGACGAAACATTTCTGGTTGTTGCGGATGGTGGCGCGGATCACTTCCTGCGGGATATCCAAAAACGCCTTGTCGAACGAGCCCATCAGCGCGACCGGCCATTCCACCAGCCCGGCGACTTCCGCCAGCAGGCCTGCGTCCTCGACCAGTTCGAAGCCTTGCGCGAAAGCCAGGTTCTTGGCGTCGGCCAAAATCATTTCCTGCCGCCGCGCGGGGTCGAGCACGACCTTGGCCTTTTCAAGCTTGGCCACGTAGTCGCCGAAGCGGCGCACCTTGAACGGCTCCGGCGCGAGGAAACGATGCCCGCGCGTCACGTCGCCCGCTTTGATGCCGCCGACCTCGAACGGGACGATCTCGGGCTCTTCCGTTTCCGGGCCGAAAGTCGCCAGAATGGAATGCAGCGGGCGCACCCAGGTGAGCGCGCCGGCATCGGCCGAGCGCGCGCCCCAGCGCATCGATTTCGGCCACGGGAAGCTGCGGATGACCTCGGGAAGAATTTCCGCGATCACGGCGATGGCCGCCTTGCCCGGCTTGTCGATGACGGCAACGTAGAAGTCACCCTTCTTGTCGGGCTGGATTTTCGCCTCGCCTATGGAAGCCAGCCCCGCGCTTTTGAGAAATCCGG
>CAMAWF010000071.1 GCA_945861895.1 Rhizobium sp. Q54 | reverse complement strand
GAGATTAAGATGGTTCCACGCCGGGCCAATCTCTAGCGAATTAACAAAATTCTTGATCGACATACTACCCTCCATGAACTGTTGAAGTGCGACCTGCTAACAAGGCCGCGGCCCGTTCTCGCCAAGGCCGGTGAACGGCTGGGAGAGCTAGTCGCAATCCGCGGAGCAATTCTTGATCTGCCGGTACGTCGTAGGCGTACCGCTCCAAGAATTTCATCTCCTGGGCAAGATATTGCTCGGCCTCGCGTAACCGTCCCTGACGGTTGAAGGCGATCAAGTCCCGCAGGACCTTTCGCTGCCACTGAGCAAGCACGATCAAAGTTGTCTTCAGATCTCGCTTCTGCGGCGTGTTTTCTCGTCCTCTGGCGAAGGTCTGTGTCCGAATAACGGGACCCGTTCGCTGACGACGTCCGGACTGGTCGGTCCACGATAATTCGATCGCAAAATCTGCTGTCGCATCGACTTCCGCTTCGGGAAGGATGACCTTGAGAACCAGCTGGCGCCGTGATCCAGCCCGGATATTGCCCAGGCTGCAGACCAACCGTTCACCGGCCCGTTCTGCGGAAATTGTTCCGAGTACTGCGACCTCGGTCTGTGGTGGGCTAGTCACGCAGACCTCTACGTCCTCAGCGACTTCGGGCATGAGCTTGAGGCAGTTTGCCGCCAGCGCATCAACCGCGCTCTCACCACCAGCGACACCAAATTGCTCCTGCAAGCCTTCGGGGTCATCGACAGCCACTAACAGCGACAGATCACAGTCTGGGCCCGGCGCAACTGCCACCGTCGATACCCCACGTTTACGTAGGTCAGCTGCATACCGCGCGACTTCCTCGGCCTGGCGCAGGCCACGATTCGCCCTGCCGTCGGAGGCAATGATTACGACGCCAAAATCGTCCGGATGTTTCTCTTTCGCTGCAGCGACCTGCTCAGCGGCGGCAAGCCAGCCTTCGGTGAAATTCGTACCGGATCGGATCTCGATTCCGTCAATGGCAGCGCTGGCAGAAGCTTTTCCGGCATCATCCGCTGCCGTTGAAGCCAGCTCTGTTCGCGCCTCGTCAGCAAACGAGATTATGGCGATGTTGTCCGAAGCGCCTAGACGATTGATGAGCCCCTTGGCGAGATGCTGTACCGACAAGAGCGCAGGACCCATACTTGATGAGGCGTCGATGGCGATGGCCAGATCGTGTGAAGGTCGTTTGGCGGCGGCCTTTGCGTCGCGCGCCGCAATTTCGATCACCAGATAGCGGTACGAACGGCCGCGCCACCATGAGATGCCGCGATCGAACGTCGCATTGAGGCTGAGATCGGGTGTGCTAGCGGTCATGATTGCCATCCTGCAATAGACCTTTCCTCAGATTTTCCGCATGCTCCCGGATCAATTTCAGTTTTTCCCCGTCGGGTACGCCGCGAACCAGAATTTCAACATCTGGGAGGATGGCGATACGAACGAAGGTTTCCGTCCTTGGGGTGCTGGGATCGGCTGTTAAGTCGATTGGCCCCAGAGCTGGCATCGCGGCCGCCTGATAGGCACGACGCAGTGCTTCTAATTCCGACTGGGTGCTCGCCAATCTTTCGCGCAGGTCGCGTTCGCGCTCACGAAAGTCCGCCGTCTGATCGTGCAGATTGCGAAAGGCGCGGTGCAGCTCTTTAGTCTGGTAAACGAGTTCGTCCTGACGTTCCTGTCGGCCCCTTAAATCCGAGGCAATACTGACGAGACGGGACTGCATTTCCGAAAGCGTTTCGGTGGATCGGAGTGTTGCACCGCTTGCGTGCGATGTCTGGAGGGACGAGGCTTTCGGGGCACGCATTCGTGACGCAGGTTCAACATCAGATGATGCGCGTTGCGCGAGATGCATCATTGGCAATGCTGTGCCGAGCGGCACGGAGCTTTTGCGGCGCGTCATCGCTGCCGTGATTTGGTCGTCGGCAGTTCCTTCAGTTGGCGCAATGTCCTGTTCGGCTTTGAGGTTGGCCCGCAAATCGCGGATATAATCCAGTGCACTTGCAACATCCGGCTGTGGTCCTTCGCTTGGTTCCGCAGCACCGGCACCTTGCAAGCGATTGGCGATGGAGGTGATGCCTTCATCGCTGAGCGTCAGGAACTGGCGGCGAATCTCAGTTAGCCCCAGGCCGTCCTGGTCCCGGAGCACGCGGATCGCGCGCAGCCGATCAAGGTGGTGGCGGCTGTAGCTTGCATTTCGCCCCACCGTGTCAGGACCGCGTAGCAAACCCTCAGCGATGTAGCTTCTGATCGTCCGCCGCTCAGTACCCGTGATGCGAGCAAGGTGGGACAAGGAGAGTTCCTCATTTGCCATGAGCATTCCTATAAAATGTCACATTCTTTATGTCAAATTATTATGTCAGATTTATACGTCGTATTTGTTGAAGAGCCCATGACTGTTCTACAGATTTCACGTAACCCATTGATGCATAGAAATTTTCTATATCCGCGCTAGCTCATCGCGCTTACTCAAAATTCTCAAATCTGGCGCGATCCGACGTTCTCGCCAGCAAGCGTCATTGCGAGCTGGGACCGTGTTCGGGCGTCGGGCCCTCCGGGCGCCTCAGATGGCAAGTAGCTTGTGAGCTCACCCCGTTCGCCATATGTTCTTATGACGTTGATGCGGAACGTGTTCCGCCAAACGAGCCCGTCATGGCCGATCAAATCGTCATCACGGAGAAATCCAGCCAGGCCAAGGACGTTCGCGCTGCCGTCGGTTCTCGTTACGGAGAAATCCTCCCAGCCGAGGGCCATTTGTTCGATCTGCTCGAGCCGGAAGATGTCGTGCCGGCTTGGAAGCACTGGTCGCCGATCCTGTTGCGCCCTAAAGGGCTTTACGGCACTCGCCCGGCGGAGGGCGGCAACAAGGCTGCCAAACTCAGGGCTATTCGCGAGGCCCTGCGCACCGCCAAGCGGGTTTGGCTCGCCACCGATTGCGACCGCGAGGGTCAATTGATCGGTCAGGAAATTCTCGAGCACTACAATTACCGCGGTCAGGTGATGCGGGTGCTGTTCACCGCGCAGGACCAGCAGACCATCCGCGATGCATTCGGTCGGGCTAAACCAAATACCGAATATGTCCGACTTTACGCTGCCGCCGTTGCGCGCCGGCAGGCTGACCAGATCTACAACCTGTCACTCACCCGCACCGCGACCGTCATCCTGGGACAGGGCGCGCGGAGAGTGATCGGCGTTGGCCGGGTGAAGACGCCGACCCTGGCCATAGTGTGCAAGCGCGAGTTGGAAATCCGGAACTTCGTGCCCCTCGCCTATTTCGAAATTATTGCGACCGCGAAAGTTTCCGGAGGCAAATTCCAAATGCGGCACGCGCCGCAGGATCGGATTGTCCGGCGCGAGATTGCACAGGAAATTGTCAACGCGGCCCAGGACTTCGAGGGCACACTTGCTGTGCGCATCGAGGACAAGCGGCAATCGCCTCCCAAGCTGCACGATTTGCCGTCGCTGCAAAAACTCTGTGGCTCGCGCTTTGGCTGGCCGGCGAGCAAGACGCTTGCGGTGGCGCAGGAACTCTATGACGGCCAGGGCAAGAAGATCATCACCTATCCTCGCGCCGAGGTGCGCTACCTGCCGCAGAGCTTGATATCGGACGTGCCGAGGATCGTGGCCGGATTGCAGGTGGGACAGTCGTTCAGCGCCATTCCGGTGCCTGATCCACCGGTGATCCGTAGAGGCGCGAGCGGCAGCTTTTATGACAAGGGGCTGGAGGGTGCGAGCCATCACGCCGTCATTCCAAACGTCAACACGATCGACAACTTGCGGGAGGTCTGGCCTCGCCTGTCGTCCGACGAGAAGAAACTGTTCGATGTCATCGCGCGGGCCTATCTGGCAGCACTGATGCCTGACTTCCGCTACCGGCAGACCACCGCAACGCTCGACGTGCGTGGCTTCGAATTCCGCGCCGCCGGCCGTCAGCCCATCGATCTCGGCTGGCGTGCAGCATTCCCGGAGTGGCAACCCGCCGACGAAAAAGGTAACGAGGCGCAATTGCTGCCGCCGCTGCGCAACGGTGAGACCGCGCAACTGCAGGATCCAAAAATCGAGGACAAGGAGACCCGGCCACCGCCGCGTTACAACGAAGGCACGTTGATTGAGGCGATGCAGAATGCCTGGCGGTTCGTTGATGATGAGGTTCTGCGGGAACGCCTGAAGGAAGCCAAGGGCATTGGCACGCCGGCGACGCGAGCTGAGATCATCGGCGGGCTGAAGAAACAGGGTTTTCTGATAGCCCAGGGCAAACACATCGTGCCGACCGAGACCGGTCTATCGCTGTTCGGCGTTCTCAAACAGGCCGACCCGGCGCTGGTCGACCCGGGAGTGACTGCTCAACTCGAATGTCTGCTCGACGATGTCGTTGTCGGCAAGCAGGAGATGATCGGTGCGATTGACGCCGTGTGCGATGTTGCCCAACGCATCATCGGAAAGCTGAAGGAGGGCGCTTCAGTTGGAGGACTGCCCTTGCTTGCTGCTGCAATCGGCAACGGCGCTGCAGCTTATCCGCCGACGCCCGCAATGAAGCGCTTTGCAGACAGCCTCGTCCGGCAGAAGGGCATCAAGCCTCCGGCCGGGTACAAAACGTCGATCTCGATCTGCCGAAAGTTCCTGAATGAACATGCGCCCAAGGAGGCCGACCGTGAAACGGCGGGGAAGCGTGAACCAAAACCGGTTAGCCCGAAACAGTTGTTGTACGCCAAGAAGATTGCGCAGGGTAAAGGCCTCGTCATTCCCGATGAGGCCAAAGCCAGCTCAGCTGCCATGTCGGCGTGGATCGACTCGAACCGAGGAACGAAGCGTCGGCGCAGTCGTAAGACCGTATACAAGCCGGCGGGATTGGTTGCGCCTCAGTCGCCGGCGCCGGCGAAGAGATCTCGGAAGGGCAAAGCTGACGTCACCGCCGCGACGTCGCCTCCCGACCAGCCAAATTCGGTAACCGGGACGCCACTGCGGATTCCTTATGGCAACAAGGAGGTCGCGATGAAGCTCGGCGCCCGCTATGGCTCGGCAGGATGGTATGCCCCGCCTGGAGTTGATCTTGCTGCATTCGGCGAGCGTGGGTGGCTATACTCCGGCGGATAATGTCCGACGCAATTCGCTGGTACGACCACAATGTTTCTGATGTGTCACACCGCTACGAATCGGTGGCGGCCGAGACCGTTCACGGCTGGTTGGTCGATCTACTTCCAAACGCACCGGCGCTGATTCTGGACGTTGGCGCAGGGACCGGTCGCGATGCGGCTTGGCTCGCCACCCGTGGCTTGGAAGTGGTCGCTGTCGAGCCGTCCGGCGCCATGCGCAACGAAGCGCAACGGCTGCATCCTTCGGCCTCAATCCGGTGGATCTCAGATTCTCTGCCAAGCCTCGACCAGGTGCTTCGTCTCGGTCTGTCTTTCGATCTGATATTGCTAAGTGCGGTCTGGATGCATGTGCCACCCGCCGATCGTGCGCGCGCCTTTCGCAAACTGGTTACTCTTCTCAAACCAGGCGGCTGCATAGCAATTACGTTGCGCCACGGGCCTGCGGAGACCGAGCGCAGCATTCACGCCGTCTCGCAGGCTGAAATTGAAGGCCTCGCGCGGGCGCATGGAGCGTTCGTCGAGAAAGTAACTGACAGCCAGGATGAGCTTGGGCGCGAGGCAGTTAGCTGGACACAACTCGCGGTTCGTCTCCCTGATGACGGCAGCGGTGCGCTTCCGCTACTTCGGCACATCATCCTCAACGACGACAAGTCGTCGACCTACAAGCTGGCATTGCTCCGCGCACTGTGCCGGATTGCAGATGGCGCATCAGGATATGCGCGAGATACCGAGGACGATCATGTCGCCGTGCCCCTCGGCCTGATTGGCCTTTATTGGATCCGGCTTTTTAAGCCACTTCTGGCTGCGGGGCTTCCTCAGAGTCCAGCCAATCAAGGCGACGAGCAACTGGGCTTCGTCAAGGAGGCGTTTCGGAACCTAAGCGGCGTTTCGCACCTGGATTTGCGAATTGGCATGTTCTTCGGTGCAGACCGGTCAAACGCACTTCACGCCGCTCTACGCGATGCGTGCAACACGATCACTCGAATGCCTGCGCATTACATGACTTACCCCGGCGGTGGTCCCGTCTTGCCAGTCAGGCGGATTGGACGTGTATCGAGGCCGGAAAACATTCATTTGGATGGCAACTATCTTTTCAGCTTTGGCGAACTGCTCGTTCCACGGCATCTATGGCGCGCTCTCCAACGCTTCGATGTATGGATCGAGCCGGCGCTCATCTCTGAATGGTCGCGTTTAATGAACGGCTATGCCGCGCGCCAAGGACGAACGATCTCGGAAGCCAAAATCGCCACAGCGATGACATGGTCGGAGCCCAGCCGTGATGTGAGGATCGCCCGAGAACAGGCCGTTCGGCTGCTTGAATCAAAAAAATTGCAGTGTGTCTGGACTGGTCAGGCTTTGTCTGCCGAATCTCTCGATGTCGACCACTGTTTCCCATGGGCTGCGTGGCCTTGCGACGATCTCTGGAATCTTCTGCCTGCGCATCGCACCGTAAATCAGAACCAAAAACGCGAAAAACTGCCCGGTATCGAACTGTTGCGATCGGCGCAGGCACGTATCCAGGAGTGGTGGGATCAAGGCTTCTTGAGGGCCAACAATCAGCTTCTTCCTGAGCGATTCATGACGGAAGCCAAGGCGACCCTGCCAATGCTCGAGCACAATGATGTTCGCCTCGATGACGTGTTCGCCGCGCTAAGCCTGCAGCAGATCCGTTTGAAACATGATCAGCAGATTCCCGTTTGGGAGCCGCAACCGTAGACGAATTCAACGTTGAGTATTGAGCAGTGGTGGAGAAAACCAATGACCATGGCTGATATTAAGAGCCGCAAGGAAATACTCGCCGCCATCGCTGAGTTCGACCGTCTGGGGCGTGACCGTTTTCTCAAAAAATACAAATTTGGTCCCTCACGCTCCTATTGGCTGGCCCATCAGAACAAACGATACGACTCCAAGGCCATCATCGGTGCAGCCCGTGGCTACGCCCGGCCAGATTTGGGACCAATGACGGCGGATGAATTCAGCGGCGGCGAAGCGACAGTACGGCGCAAGCTCGAAGAGCTCGGCTTTGTTGTCGGGGTTGTGGCAAGTGACAAAACAAGCGCCGACAAGCTAGCTCAGGGCTCACGTGCATTTCTTCTCACATGGAAGGAAAGTGGATGGCCGCACTCCAACATCCTCCGCATGCTGAGAGAATTTGAAAGACAGGGATACGTTGAGGAACCTTGGCGCCTTCGTGCATACCGACAAGCCAAGCCCGGGGATCGGGTCTGGGTCTTAAAGCAGGGTACCGGACCAAAGGGCATCTTCGGCGTCGGTCAAATCGTTAGCGCGCCCCGGCTTGGCAATTCGGGCAGTGGCAAACAACAGATGATGGCGCCCATCCGATTCTCTCAGTTTGCTGACCCCAAGAAGCAACTTCTGATCGGCGACAAGGAAATTCATCAAATTCTCTCTGAGACACAGATCCGTGCGCAAGCAAGCGGATACCCTCTTTCTAACGAACAGATTCAAGTTCTCGAGCAACGCCTTCCCAGTGAAAGTGGAGCTGCTCCACTCATTCTAGCCGCCGACAGCGATGAGCAACCGTTTAATCCCAGCAACATCGCAGATGCACGAGAGCGCATATCCCGCACTATCGCGCAAAGACGTGGTCAAAAGGCATTTCGCGATTTGTTGATCGCAGCCTATGAGGGCAAGTGCGCAATCACAGGCTGCAATGTCCTCGATGTTCTGGAGGCGGCACACATCTACCCTTATCGTGGACCAGATACAAACAAGGCCAGCAATGGTCTGTTGCTGAGAGCTGACATCCACACCTTGTTTGACTGCTCGCTAATTGCAATTGATCCCGCGACTTTGAAGGTCATCGTCGCCCCTCAGCTCCGGACCAGCACATACAAACAGCTGCACGATCGCAAACTCCGCGTCCCTCGAACGACGTCACAAGCGCCGAACAAGGAAGCGCTGATTATGCATCGTTCAGGGGCCTTCTCGATCTCATGAGATGTCAAAGCCGCGATGTCGTCGAAATCGGCATCTACAAGTTCCACACAGTCGGTAAAGTTATTCTCGGCCTAAACACGGCGACCGGAATAATTACGCAGGCTACGGATCGCGAACTCCTCAAAGCCACCACAGTCGTGCCGGCAACGGTGGGGAGTGAGTTCGGTATGAGGTTCGTGGTGATCGGGAGCCCGAAGGGAGCCAGCAAGAAAATCACCTGCCGAACCAAGTTTCCTGCGCAAGACCTGCACAATCCCATCAGCGGCAAGACAGCGTATCTGAGCGAGTTCGAATTGGAGGTCGAGATCGGTAAGCCTACTTTGCGAACGTACGCACTCGAATGTGATTGGGAAGCCGTGCCTGGCGAATGGGCGATGGAGCTTTGGTATCAGGGTCGCAATCTTGGACGGCAAATATTCACAGTGGTGGCAGCGTGAACTACCTCGCCTTCATCCAGCTTGCGTCAATCCGGCTATGGTTGCGCGTTAATAAGTCCACGCTATTCCTGTTTTGTAGGTGCAGGTGCAGGTGCAGAACGCGCTTGGAGCTTGGAGACTACATCCCGCCGCCCCATTTTTCTGACGACAACCACATGGTCTAGTGACGCTTCGCGATGCAGCCTCGCTCTTCGCCTTTCTTCGTGCGCCAGGCGCTCAGCAGCCTTCTTCGCTTGGTAGAGCGGGTCCGCCTCGCGGGCTTTTCGGGCGGCTGCAATTTTGGCCTCATGTTCACGCCTTTTCGTTTCTCTCGTCGCGGCTGCTTCTTCCTGCTGCTTCCTGATCCGAGCCTCATGGACCAACCGTTTTCGCTCACGTGCGTCCTGCGCTTTGACTGTTTCCTCTCTTCCTTTGCGAATACGCGCCTCATGCGCCAACCGGCGCTTCTCTTTTGATATTATTTCGTGACTTGTAGTCGAGGCGCGCCCAGCGACGAACGATTTTTCCTTCCGACTTCTTTTCTTCTTTTTCTTTTTTGCTGTCGCAGGTTGGTAGGTTTCCTCGGCCCGATGCCAGCCATAACGTGCCATGCTGGTTTCCGATTTCACGCGACTCCAATTCATTTTGGCCATTGGTGCCTCACACCAGCATCCTGCAGCAACCTTAAATCTGAGCAGGCGTCCTGAGATACTGCTTCTTATCCGCTCGCGCCTCGACGAACTCCCCTAAGTCCTGCTCGCTCGCTTCGAATCCCTTCTCAGTCAGCCGCCCGCGAAACAGCTCGTATCGCAACCAGACACGATAGGTGTTGACCACGTCGGTCTCGCAGTAGTCGGCGATCTCCTTGATTTTGCCCTCGAGAAAGTATCGCTCCACTTCGCCGCCGTCGATTCCGTTGGGCTTCCCTGGCATTCCCATGATCCTGCTGAGCTCATTCAGCGACGCCTTCGTGTGAGGCGCAAAAGACGAGAGAACGTCGCACAGGTCGAGCGCGTCCTCGGTATAGCGGTTGAAGTAGGGGCGAGCTGCTAGCCCAGGCGCCGAGACTTCGTTAATCATCGCTCGATAGCGCAGGACAGGGAGGTCGAAGCTATTGCCGTTAAACGTGACGAGCTGCGGGCTTAGTTCCGCTATCTTGTCGACGAAGCTGTATATTAGCTGCTTCTCGGTCCGCTCGCCGACGTGGGGCGCGCCGAGCGCGTCGACCACCCAGTGCTCGCTCTCTCGATGTGCAACGAGCGCGCCAATGCACGCAATCGAGTGGTAGATGTGCTTAGGAAACTTGTTGCCGAGTACTTCACGAATCTCATGCTCGGCCTTGCCGGCGAGGTCATTGGCTGCAGCAAACCCGCGCAGGTCGGGCACAGTCTCCAGGTCCCAAACGATGACGCTACCGTTCATGGGGTCGAAGTCTGACATAGGGCAGGTAGGTCGAGAAGGAGGTAGTTCCTCTCAAAATAAAAAAGAGAAGAGCCACCCGGTTGGATGGCTCCAAATCGACAAGTGTCGCTGATCAACGTCGGTTGGCCGCTTGAATGCTGTGGGCCGTTGTTGTTCTACCTACTGCGACCCGGATTTGAGGCGACTTCGTCGTCCGTTGGCGTCACGACGGCTGGCGATCAGTAGTCGCTCGACAACATCAGTGTGAGAACGCGTGTCGTTTTTTCAGGTTCGCTCGGATCGTCCGAGCCGTACTGCATCGCCTTGTCGTAATAGTCGTGCTTGAAAAAGAACTTATGGCCGTCGATTTCGAAGCTGCCGAAATCGTGCTCCTTGTGCGGATCGTTATCGGCATTGAAGCCGTCAAACATTCTCATGCGCTCGATCGCTTGTGCTCTGAGTTCGTCCGACAAGCCGCTGACAGCCGCGGTGAGGATGACGCGTCCACCGGTCAGCGACCTGCGAAATCGGTCGTTGAGCGCGCGGATTTTGCTGCTGTCCTTCCCTTCGATCGCCTCGTGATCGTCGGGTTCAATTTCCGCGTTGCATTTGGGACACCTGTCGTTGCATAGGCAATCCCACTCATCCCACCAGTCCGTGCCGCAAGGGCAGGTGTGGTGCTTCCTGAACCAAGGCATAACCTCCTCCGTTCCGTTGGCCGGCACCCCATCGGTTTCGGGTGCCGGAGCGCGGAACGAAGCCCCGATAATCACTGGTGGTGAGCTCGTTGATGACCGTCGGATGCTGCTCGATGGCGTCCATCATCGCCTCGCAGACGACGTGTTCAATTGTCGTTGCCCTGTCCATATTTCGATTTGTTGGCTCCCTCCGCCGGCGCGCCTTATGGGTACGCGGGGCAAGGGGTATCCGAACGACGGAAAGAGCGAGCCCCACTGATCGCGGGGCTCGTGGCTTTGGTTGGCGGCGATGCCGCTACTTCCGTTGCGAGCTGCGGGGCGCGTTGCGTTCGCTATCCCCATTGCGGCCACGCGGTGGGGTACGGTCTTCGGCGGGCGTCTCGTCGGTTTCATGCTCCTTCGGCTCATGCTCGCGGAGCACAATCTTGCCGTTGCCGTGGATCGGCAGGGCTTGCAGCATCACGTTGAAGCCCTTGCCGTCCTCGTGCGGAAACGCCACACCGATATTGAGCCAGTAGTCGTCGTTCTTCGGTCGCTCGATAATCGAGTAGACCCGATACATCTTCGCCATTTCGGGAACTCCCTTTGCTGTGTTTCAGAGCCCTGCGAATGCAGGTCAGAGACACACACGCGCGTCTGCGCGGCTCTGACCCGCCTTCGAGAACTCTGATGGTGAGGGAGGTTGGAACTGTCCTGCCGGCACTATACCTGCTGAACGACGACGCGCAAGGAATCGGCCAGGCGGTTGCGACACGCGGCTTGCCGCTCTGCAAAAATCTCCTGGTCATGCTTCCTGGTGAGACATGATCGACATGCTTCCCGGAGCCGACACGCGCCCGCGTGCGCGTGCCCGGCCGCGCCGGTCAAGGCCGCCGCAGGCGCCCCGCAGGGGTTGCCTTGACGGGCGCGCGACGTGGCGCGCAACAATCATTCAGGAAGGTTGGCAAGAGCGAGCCCCGTTCAAGACGGGGCTCGGGGCTTCGATGGTTGCTATTGGATCACCAGGGAGTGCTTGATGAAGGCAAGAGCCTCTTCGAGCGTCTGCGTGCGATCAGCGGTGAGTTCTTGGGTGACAAGCTCACCATCGGTAGGACATAGGGTTGCCGTGATCGAGACAGCGATCATGCCGTCGGCGAGGCGACCCATTTCGATGTTATAGAACTGGACGTGTTCGGGATTGAACGCCGGACACGACTGCGGCGCAGGACCGCGCATGATTTTCTCCGTCTCGCATGATCGACATCCGGGGATCGGGTGCCGATCGACGGGGCGGAGACTGACGTAAAGTATATCACTCACATCCCGAGCCGCACGCGCTCGCCCTTGCCGCTAATCCATTCGAGCTTGAGCACGTCGGGGCAGCGCAGCAGCGTGGCGCGGTCGGTGAACAGGAACTGATTGGAGCCTGAGCCCTTGGTTGCGTGCCGCACGGCTTCCAGCATGGTGGCGATCCGTTCCTGACTGGTGGTAATCGTCAGCACCCGAAAATTGCCGATGCCGAAGCGCTTGCCATGCGTGTTGGCTGCACCGGCGCCGGCCAGGTAGGCGAGAACCTTTTGATGGAATGAAGTCTGCCGGGGATGGCTGCGCATCACCGGCATGGTGGCGCGGTCGGCCTCGACAAAGAAATACGAGCGTTTACGTGCCTCGGAGAAATCGAGCCCGAAGACCTGATCCGGGATCACCCGCACATCGTGGGCGGCATCGCCGTGAACGATCCTGGCCGGCAACGCCCAGGGGTTCGACGCGTTGCGGGTTGCCTGCGGGGCGGTCGTGAGAATATCGCTTGCCGAGATCAGGCGCACGTTGCTCGCCCGGCGCGACGAGCATTCGAAGGCGACGGCAAGATCGGCCGTCAACAGCGTGTGCTCGATAAAGACCCGTCCGGCGGTGCGGTTCTTATCGGTCCAATCCACCCTGGCGCGTGGCCTGCCATCGAACTCGGCCAGCACCGCCATGCCACGGTTGCCGATGGCGTACACGATCGGCGCGCTGCCGGCCGTCGCGTAGTAGTCCAGTTGTGCGCGCGGACGATCGAGATATCCGTTGTGGTAGAGCGCGCCGAGCCGCTCCAGCAACTTCTTGGTCGATCGATTGTCGAGCAGGCGCAGCAAATGGGTGGAGCGCAGAAAGCGATGTCGAGCGACATGGCGGATCACGGCGAGGTCGTCTTCGGTCAATCGGATTGGCTGCGGATCGTCGCGTCGGAACCGGGCGCGCCGAGTCGCGCTGGGCCGCGGCAGGTCGCGACTGGTCGGGGCTATGAACGTGGTGGTCATAAGTCATTGAATTAGGAAATTCTTGAACCCATAAAAACGTTCGGCATGGGTGGCCATAGGCCGCAACGCGCAAGGGCGCGCTGCCATGCCGCTGGCGAATAAATTGGCCTGCCTGAATTATACCGTGCCGCAGGGCAGCCGGGCTCAATAGCGGTCCGCAAACTCATCTGGGTCGGCGGTCGGGGACGGGGCAGTTTCAGCGGTTGGCTGTTGTGCCTCAGCATAGGGCACGGCGTACTGCGCCCGCATCCGGTCGCGGACGGTCGCTTGCTCGGCTGGCGTCATGCGTTTCTGCCCCTCTAGCTGGCCAAAGGGGATGTGCAACGAGACGGCGTGAGGCGTGACGTTGCGGACGAAGGCCGCGAATGAGCCTTTGGACTGGCTTTCCAAAAACTCCGGCGTCGTTCGCATGTTGCGGGCGAGCGCATGGGCGTCACGATCGCTGACACCGCCTGCGAATTTGATGGTGGTATTGGCATGCAGGCTGTCGAGTATCTTTTGCGACAACTGCGTCAGATACTGATGCGCGACAATCAGGCCGACCTTCTGCTTGCGGGCCTGTTCGAGAATGACGGCAAAATTGCTGTCCTTGGCGATGTAGTCCTGGCATTCGTCGATATAAATGAAGGTCGGCAGGCGCTGGCTGGGATCGAGCATCGCTCGCTCCGCTGCGGCCTGCGCAATCAGGGCGATGAAAAACCGGCCGAAGACTTCGGTGCCGTTCTGCTTCAGCAAGTCCTTCGCGGCGTTGATCAGGATGACCTTGCCGCTATTCAGTTCCTTGAAGATGTCGAGCTTGTTCTTCGGGTGCGAGAACATTCGCTCGAATGTTTGATTTTCCAGGATGCCATACAGCCGGCGTAGAACCTGGCGCTTGGTATCGTTGAACTGAGAAGTGTTGAACTCGTTAGCGAAGAACGAGCGAGCCGCTCCGTGCAGCTTGGCAATGTGCTCTTGGTATTTCTGATCGCCGCCGGGCTCCATCAATTCGAGCAGAGTGTGAACGGTGGCATTGGGAATTTGCAGTAATGCGCGGGTGACGAACCGAAAGACGATGTCCTGCTTGCTGGTCAAATCCGCGCCCAGCAGTGCGGCGAGGACGAAATCGTAAAGCTCGATGATGCTGTTGAGCAATCGTTCGCGATCGAGCTTGGAATAGCTGTCGAGCCGTTCGGTGCCGAGAGAGAACAGATTGAGCTGAACGGGATACTCGATGTCGGTTGGGTCGATGAGAACAAGCTTACCGTCGAGCGGCTGGCCCGGCGCAAAGACCTTCAATCCGGCGACGTTCTTGATGAGGTCGCCCTGGCTGTCGATGACGACAACGGACGCCGCGCCGTTGGCGACCGTCTCAAGGTCGCGACAGATCAGTGCTTGGAGCGTCTGGGTCTTGCCGTGCCCGGTTCCGGCCACGATCCAATGATGCTCAATGCGAGCCTCCTCGGGGATGACGAACGGAACAGGAGTGAGAAGCAGTTCACGAAAGGGCGTCCCAGAAAGATAGGCATCGATCAGTTCGTCGGGCGGAAGGTCTGAGTCTCCGGCAGTGACGATCGGACGTTTGGAGTCGCTGTGCGGCTCCACACCGGACGCTGCGCAAGCATTGTTGTAAAGACGATCCTGCAATTTTGCGAAAAGACCAACGTCAATAACCGCCTCATTGAAGACAGTTCCGATGATCCGCTCGATAATGTCGCCGACATTAGGCAGCAGCGCGACCAGAGGAATCTTGAGCATTTCGTTTTCGGCGGCTTCTAGCTTCGGTACCTCATTGAGGATGCCAGCGAAGACATTGCCCAGAGTTCGGCCGAGCACTTCGAGCACTCGTTCCTGGTTGCCGAGAAAATGCTCCTTCGCGCGCAGAAATCGGCGCAGATCGACCTGCTCCTTCATCGAAAGCTTGGCCACATCCCATTGCATGTCGGGCAGCGCGAATACCGTGGTCTCCTCCATGAGAAGCGATCTCATGGCCGCATCGAATTTTTGCAATAGCGGCGTGTAAGGTGGCAGGTCGACAACTTCGCCAATTTCGGTTGCAATAAAATTGTGGATGCGGTCGACGATATCGGGTTGCGAGAACGCGGATGCCAGATGCGCCGCGCGGACCATGTTGTACAGCTCGCGCGTATCCGCGAGGTCGCGCGCGATCTCGTCGGTGAAGCGCCGCAAGAACGGGGTGAAGACCGATGGTTTATCGTAGTTCAATGATGTTCTCGCGGCCGTCGAAGGTTGCGGCGGTTTCAAGATAGGATTTTAGATTCTGCGCAGCGGTCACTATGGCTTCCTCTGCCTCAAGCAGTTCCTGCATGCTTTTGCATTCAACATGGACGCCAGCTATCAAGCTATGGATCGTGATGCGAAGAGACAATCCGGCCATTGCAGCGCTGACGGACGCGCGACCCAGGTTGAATAGCGACTTTCCAGCACCGAGGAGCTGAGCCCCAGGAGAAGCGAACAGGCTGGTGTCGTTTCGCGTCGCGTCAAGATGAGCCTTGGCGCTTTCGGTGTAGCGCTGCCTGTTCGCGCTGTCATAGACCAGGGCGTCGCCGAGCGCGTATTTCGCGATCAGGCTTTGGTCTTCGGCGGGCACTTCCATGCGAGCGTCGAGCGCAAAAAGCACTCGGCCTCTGAGCCCTGAGGTGCGCTGGGAACGGCGCAGCTTAAGGTGAGCTGTTCGCGCGGGGCCGGATTGCCCGGCTGGCTCGAAAACAACTGGCAGAGTGCTCGTTGGCTCAGGCGCCGGCTGATAAATCTCTTGCGATGGTTTGATCTCGGATACCGCGAATATCCTCAGAACGAAATTCTCAGCACGCCGAGCCAATGCAGCTAGGGCCTCTTCGACGGGTACAGTTTGCGTCTTATCGGAGCGTGATATCAGAGCAAGTGAGCCAACCAACGCTGCACCGAAGTAGAAATACCAGAGCGGCAGAAACGTCTCATGCCAACTGGTGATACTTAACCTCAGATACAAGGCGAGAGCAAAGGTGAACAGGGCGCTGACCAGCATCGATGGGTACGCCCGCGTGCGCAGCAGCGGAATCGAAGGCGACCAGAACAATCGGCAGAGCAATACCACAAGGGAAAGGAGGACGTAGAAATGCAGAATGGTCGAAATTATGAGGAAGCAGCGTCCTAGTGAATTGGGAATGTTTGCACTGAACCAGAGGTCGAACCCGGCGAAGTGATTTCTCAATTCTTTGATGAGTTGAGCGCGCCAAGCAAGCGAGATGACCCAAGCGATTGCAATGCGCTTCAACGCGGATGCAAAGTTAGGAGGTCGTCGACCGGTTATCATCTCCGTCAGCAAAATGACGACGAGAAGGCCGACCGGTACGTAGAGGTCGCCGACGAGAGTCGGGACGATGATGTGAATAACGACATCGTAAAGTGTGTCGGACACCGAACCGCCCCCGTGCTCGGAACAGCGCAAGTGTCTCGCGAGGGCACAACCTAGGCAATAGCATTGGTGGGCGATCCGGATAGAAAGCGGCCGATCT
>CAMAWF010000070.1 GCA_945861895.1 Rhizobium sp. Q54 | reverse complement strand
AGCACCTGCTGCGCAAGGCCGCAGCGCGCACCGTCGAAACCGTCTGCGCCGCAATCGGTGAACTTCTCGTCGCCTTCACTCAGCAGGAATGCGCCAGCTACTTCAAAAACGCAGGATACGCGCCGACCTGATATCATCCCGCTCTAGCGACTGGTCGAATTGATTCATAAAACTGCTAATCGAACACTTCCGCGTTGAGGGTGAATCAAACGCAAACCCACCAGCCCATTTCTGTTGAGTACCCCTCATTAATCGGTGACGATTCTTGTGTGATCGCTCAGCATCGGGTGGCCCCCAATCTTCTTGATAAAATTGCGCGATCGCAGCCGTCATTCTAACGTCGCCACCGGCCGCCATGTTGGGACATCGAATGGGTTCCGATGTGTCCGCAGCCCATCTAATATTTTTTTGTGCCCAGCCACACACCAGACATTTGCCATCGACGTTCGTTCGTTTGCATGGCGGTTGCGGGGGCGGCGTTTTTACAGGAACGTAGAATGAAGCTGCGTACATTCCAGTGCCAACAACACCGTTAAGAGTGCCTCGTAAGGCGGCAGACCTGTTTTGGCGGGTGAGGATGACGCGAACTTCGCCGTGGGGCTGGATTAGAACAGGCGCATCAAGCAGTGAACCAGGAGCTACGTTAATCAGCTGTGGTGTAACATTTATCCCTGGCAGTCCTGGGGGGGCTGCCCACTTGATCTTCAGAGTGACAGCTGCTTCGTCGATCTCATCAATGTATGCAAAAAGGTTGCTGCTAGTCTGAGTGACGCATGTCAACCAAGCGGATACCGCGTCAGGGGGCAGTTCAATCCGTAATTCTTGCTGCGACTGAAACTTACTGGATTGATAACTTGTTTGTTGAAAACGGCTTGCTCTCCTTTGTTTGAAGGATTGGAAGTCACCGTCGAAATAACCCGGTACGATTGCGTTGTATTTCTGTTTGCTTTCCTCGTAGTTTCTTTCGTCGACTAGGTTTAATGCGGCGTTCTGTTCAATCAGGTTCAAATTTGTCCAGTGCGTCGTTCGCGCCTGCAAAACATCTTGGCATTCAGCAGTTTGCCCTTGCACCTCGGTGTAACCGGTCAGAGAAAAAAGCAAAATTAATCCACACGTCGAGACGAATGTTCTCATAGCTGCCCCCGCCCCTGATAGTGTCCGATCTTTCAATTTTGGTAGAAACTACAACCCGCCGCAACTCCATTTTGACGACGAACAGGAGGGGGAAGGGACGCGACGATGTCGCCTTTAGGCACTTCTACGGCATATCGAAACACGGAAAGATGCCTGTTTTCAACACCGCAGCGGATATGGCCGAGGCGTCCATTGTGTGAGTTCGCGGTCTGGTTCGGTCCCAAAGACACGGATGACCGGGACAAGCCCGGTCATGACAAAAACCAGGTTCGTCTCACCGCATTATTCCGGCGGCGGCAGCGTGAGCAGATTGTTCGCCCTGAGCCCGCGGATGTCGTAGACGCGGGCGAACATCACGCCTTCGCGTTTGACTCCGGCCATCCACGACCTCACTCTTGAACAAATTCCCAATGCCTGCCGATGGGATGTGACCTAGCGTGGACAATTCGCTACGGCTGCAATCGAACCAAAGCGAACATGGCGCGGCTTATTTTCACAGCAGGATTTGCAATCGGGAAATAATTCGCTCAGACTTATTGCCGGAATACGCTTTTTCATCAAGGAGAGCACATCATGCGGACGATTTTTGCAGTACTCATCGCGTTTTCGCTCGTTCCGGTTGTGACCGTGTCGATGGTAACGGACGCCTCAGCGCAGGCCTGCCGGCAGAAGTGCAATGACGAGGAGATGGCCTGCCTCAAGCGCACCAACAACAAGAGCCAGTGTGGCGACAAGGCCAAATCTTGCGCCGCCAAGTGCAAATAACACCGGCGCGTGAGCCGCAAAAAACGGGAACGGCAATGGGCCGCGCAAGAACAGGCGCCGCCCGCTGAACCCTTGTCCGCGTCATCGCCTCCCGACGGCGGGGAATTGCAAAGCTGGCCCGATTACTGGCGCCGGTACGCGGAACTGTTGCTGCCGGCCTGGCTTCGGGTGCCAGACCCGGCAGCGCCCACCATTCGCTTCGTGCCCGACCAGCGACATTGGTCGTGGGGTGGCTCATACACTACGTTGAGCGCCACGCTGCTGGACGAGGCCATTCGATGGGAAGAGGAATGGCCTGACGAAAGCAGTATCGATCAACCGACCGCCGAGTTTCTCGCTTTCGGTTCGCCGGATGACATGGCGGCTCCGTTCGTCGCCAGCGATCTGCGCGAGGTCATCCGCGCGCGCGAGCCCGCGCGCTGGCGCGAGTTGCTGGCGCAGGCCCAAGCCTTGCGATGGAACGCGCTGAAGCAATCCGGCGGTGCCGGCACACGGAATGACAGCGCGGCGTCACAGCCGGACTACAAGCGGGTCAGTTCGTTCGTGTGGGAATGGGGCGATTCCGCCGATGGCTACACTGCAATCCTGTCGGGTGACGCCATCAGCTGGAATTGGCATGGCCCAAAGGACCTCGGCAACAGCATCGGGCAGTCCGTGGTCAACTTCATCGCATCCGGACCAGACGAGAAGAATGCGCCGGACGCTCTCGCGTGGGAATTGTTCAATGCCGTCCGCAATCGTGATCCCAAGCGCTGGTCGAAGCTGCTGACAAAAGCCAATGCATTACAAAATCGGGCGCGAAGCGGCGGCGCGGAACCGCCGTCCGGACAACGGCGATCACATCCTGAAGCGCCTGCTCCGCGCGGACAAACAAGCCAAGCGCCCGACGATGAACCGCCTCAGCCAATAGGCCCGTTGCTGCTTCAGGGCCTGGCTGTGATTGGCGCGAGTGTTGCCATTGCGCTGTCGATCGCCACCGTAATGCCGACGCTGGCGAAATACGCGGGCATCATTCTTCCGGTGTTGCTTGGATTTGCCGCTGCATTCCGCTGGGGCAGCCTAGCTTTGATCGTCGCCGGGTTTTTCGGCGTGGCGGCGGGCTTTGGCAGCCAGCACGCATACGAACGCTACGCCGAACTGGCGCGCGGCGTCACGGCGACGCTGACGTCGATTTCCGAAGCCCCACGCCATCCGGAGGCGACGCGCTTTATCGCGACCGACGCGCGCGCGGCGCTCACCTTGGCCGGCAGCATGGAGCGCACGACCGTCCGCCAGTATGGCGCAGGACCGCGCGATGAGCGCTGGTCGCTGCAAGTCATGCCGCTCGTGCCCAAGGCCTGGAATCGCTCGCAACCGGTGCCCGCCTGGATCGCCTGCACCACCACGCCCGGCTTCGATTGCCTGCGCCGGATGGAAGATGACGTGAGCCGCACGATCCGCGTGCGCGACTACACGGTCGATTTTTTCCGCACCGCAATCGCAAATGCCGAACGCCGGCATGGATTGGCGAGCGCACCTTCCGCGCCGGTGCTCGAGCCCTTCAGCGATCCGATCGGGGCGCCGGAGTTTTATCTCGCGGCCGCCGTGCTGGTGCCGCTCGCCGTCTATGGCCTATGGGCGATCATCATGATCGGCTGGCGTACCTGGCGACGCACAAACACATCGCCGCCCGCTTCAACGTGACGCTGGAGACCGATCCACCCGGATCGACAAACTTTTCCGTCATTGCCGGGCCGCCGCGCCCTCACGGCGGCGGCAGCGTGAGCAGGTTCGTCACGTTGAGCCCACGGATGTCGTAGACGCGCGCGAACATCACGCCTTCGCGGGTTACCTCGGCCAGCACCGGCGCTTTCAGATCGCGGCAGTAAAACTCGCCCAGCATCATGGCGAAGTCGGCGCCGCGCGCATCGCCGATGGTTTTGAATTGCGGTCCGAGCGCCACTTCCGCCGGCCGCTGCGGGCCGCACACCGCGACGATCCAGCGCCGCCCGCCCGGCGCGGTCTCGCTGCGCGCATCGAGCACGACGCGCAATTCCTCCGAGGCCTGTTTGAACGCAAGCCCCCAGTAATCCAGCATGTAATTCTCGTCCGCGGAGCGCACGCCGCCGGCCAGCCAGTTGAAGTGCGTGTACTGGTAGGGATGCAGCCGCACCATGTCGGAGAGCGGCAACGCCAGGGCGGCGGCCACCATGGCGGCGCCGGCGATGAACGGCGTGCGGCCAAGGCTGCGCAGGCGTGCGAGCGCCCAGGCGCCGGCAACACCGCCCAGCACCGCGAATGGCGGAACCACAAAGACGAAATGGCGCACGCCGTTATAAAGCGCCGGACGCGTGATCATGGCGATGGCGACCGGCAAAGCCGCGGCCAGCGCCAGCAGCAGAAGCGTAGCCCGCTGCGCCGGCGGCAGTTCGCGCCGCGCCGCCGCGATGAATGCGCCCGCCATGCCGGCAAGTCCGAGCGCCAGCATGATCTCCGGCAGCTTGAGCGCGAACAGGCGCGGCACATAGCTCGCCGGCATGTCCGGCACCGACACCAGCGCGCCTTCGTACATCTCCTTCCAGGGCGTTTCGAAGAAGTTGGCGAAATAGCCAATGGCGCGCAGCGGATTGAGCGGGGCGAGGATCGCCCACGGCCACAGCAGGCCCATGATGAGATAGCCGAGTGCCGCCGCCGGCAGCAGCAGCCAGAGGAAATTTGCCAGCCGCATAGCTGCCGGCCGCAGGCCGCGCGCGCGGGCGTCTTCGGCTACAAGCAACGCATAGGCGGCGAGCGCATAGAAACAGGCGATGACGCCGAGGATGCGCGAGCCGATGGCGAGCCCAAGCCCGAGCCCGAGCAGCACGACTGTCGCGCGCGAAGGCAGCGGATATTCCTCGATCGTGCGCACCAGGGCGAGCAACAGCACGGCCATCGCCACGGCGAACGGCGCGTCTTTCGCGTTCATGAACATGTGCCCGTAATAAAGCGGGCAGGCGGCCAGCAATATCAGCGCGATCAGCCCGGCGAGCGGCCCGCCAGCGCGCCGCGCGATCCGCCAGGTCAGCCCAAGGCCGAGGATGCCAACCGCAGCGCCGGCGAGCCTGCGCGTCTCGAACAGATCGAACGGCGATATCTTGGCGGCGAGTGCGGCCACCATGTCGAAGCCGCCGCCATACATGTAGAGATTGACAAACGACAACGCCCGCAAGTCGCGAAAGCCCGAGGAAAACAGCGCCACCAGCAGATCGCCGAATTCGGAATGGGTGTAGTCGTCCCATCCGAGGCCGTAATCGCGGAAGGTGAACGCAGCGACGGCGGCAATGAGCGCAAGCGTGCCGATGGCGAGGCGGTCTAGCATACGGTGATTATGCCGCGATTCCGCTGGCGCTGCGATTCTGCCGCGGCTTCCCGAAATGAGAACGGGGCCCGCGCGGGCCCCGTCGATCACTTGGTGGAACTCTTCGCGCTCGGCGTCACCTCGATCAGAGGCCGCCATTCTGCTGCCCGACCATGCAGTACAGCATGGGGATCGACAGCAAGGTGTTGATACGCGAGGTCAGCATTGCGATGCGTGCGGCCTTGGGCTTCTGATCGGCCGGCACTTCAACCAGCCCGAGCGCCTTCTGCTGGTTCGGCCAGATGATGAACCAGACATTGAACGCCATGATCAGCGCCAGCCACATGCCGATGCCGATGGTGTAGACGCCGGTGCCCTTCTGGAACAGCAGCGCCTGCACCAGGTAGCCGCTTTGCCAGGCGAGGATCAGCCCGGTGACCACGGTCGCGAGCGCGCCGTAGCGGAACCAGAACAGCACCTCGGGCGCGATGAACTTGCCGATGGCGGCACGGTGCTCGGCCGGTTCGATCTTCGGCACGGTCGGGATTTGGACGAAGTTCAGGTACCAGAGCAGGCCGATCCACATCACGCCGCTGAGCACGTGCAGCCAGCGCATGAAGAACGTCCACCAGGCGTAGTCCAGCTTGATGAATTGGCCGGTGATCAGACCGACCGCGACGATAATCAGGATCAGGAGAACGACGCCGGCGGCAAGCGTCCGCCCGAGTGATTGAAGAATAGCGGCCATGGTTGAAACCCCCTCGCCGTGGAATGATCGCGACACGTTAGCACAGGCGCCCTCGCGTTCAACAGCGCATGTATTCAACAGCGCCTGTATTGTGCGAATGCCACGATCGGGCGACCGCTTCGTTCTGCTGGCGATGAACCGCGAGCGAACCTAGGCCGCGCCGGCTCTTTGCCGCGTTTCCGTCTGCTCGAACAGTTGCGCGACGTAATCCCAATTCACCGGATGATCGAGGAAGGCCTTGAGATAATCCGGCCGGCGAGTGCGGTAGTCGATGTCATAGGAATGTTCCCATACGTCGCAACCGAGGATCGGCTTGTTGCCGTCGTTGACACAGGCGAGGTGGTGCTTGCCGTGATGATATTCGAGCGTCTCGCGCGACATATAGGGGGCGAGCGCATCGTGGGGGTACGGCAGATCGGGCAACTTGAACGACATTGGTTTTCTCATCGGGGCACAAATCTGGGCATGGCGAAATCGACTGTCAGGGCAACCGGCGCGTGCCGGACGGGTTCCATGTAATTTGGCCATGGCCGGCCGGGGGCAATGAAAAGGGGCGGCGGCGCGACGTATACGGCCGCGTGTGGTGACGGCGTGAGTATATGTGGGCTAGAATAGGTAACGCCGCAACGCGGCATAACATCGGGAAATATAGCCGATAGCGGCCCAGGGTTCCCGCCCGATCAGCGTTAATCAAGTTTGAATGAGATAGGCGCTATTTTGACAGTAATTTCTTGCGGTAAGCCGCAAGTAAGGTCAAAATTCTTGGATTAACCGTGTGCCGGGGGTGCCAAGGCGCCGGTCATGTAAGGGATAGTCACGCGTATGTCAGCTTTGTTGTTTGCGTTCGGTGTCGCCGGCGCCGTGGCGGGTTTTGCCATGATCGGCTTCGGTATTTCGATCAACGAGTTCAGCCTCGGAAATTCCCTCATTGTCGCGGGCACCGCGGCCATCGCAGGCGGCCTGATCGTCATCGGGCTCTCGGCGGCGGTCGGTCATTTGCAGCGCATTTCCGAATCCCTTGCCGGGCGCGCCATGCCGCGCTCCGGGCGCCAGCCGGACGGCTTCGAACAGCAATCCGCCGCCGGGCGTGCCATCGCCGGCGGGGGCCGCATCCCATTCCCGCCGAAGCCGAACGCCAACTGGTCCGGCCAGCCGCACCCGATGGACCCGCGTTTTCACAATGCGCCGTCGATCGACTTGGCGCAGGATATGGCGGAGCGCCCGCCGTCGCCTTACGCGCCGATGCCGCGCTATCAGAACGAAGCGCCATATTACGGCAATGAGGCCGACGAGGCGCCGCTCGCGCCGGTGCGGCAGGCTCCGCAATATGCGCCGCAGGCAAGGCCGGCCGAATATCCCGACTATGCGCGCGGCGGCGGAAAGCCGCAGGGCCTCAACGGCTCCGGCGCGAGCCATCAAGCCCGGTACGACCCCGCCCTGGATACGCCCTGGCAAAATGCCGCGCCGACCGAGCGCGCGCCGCAGGGCGGATTTTTCGAATCGATGTGGCCGGCGGAATCCCGTGCGGCGAAGGCGGCCGAGCCCGCGGCCCGCGGCCCGCAGCGCGATCCTGCCGCCGTGACGGCTGCCGTGGATCCCAGGCGCGCCGAGCCGCCGCGTGCGGAGCCGCAATATCGTCCTGAGCCGCAGCATCGTGCGGAGCCAGTTCGCGCCGAGCCGGTCACGGCGCTGCGGCCGAGCAACGAGCCGCGCGCGGTCACCATCCTCAAATCCGGCGTCGTCGATGGAATGAGCTACACGCTCTATGTGGACGGCTCGATCGAGGCCGATCTGCCGCAGGGCACTTTGCGCTTTGCCTCGATCAACGATCTGAGCACGCACCTGGAAAAGAACTAACGCCTGCGCGGTTGAAATCCGCGAGCGGTAAAAGGCAGAAAGGGCGCCCGCACGCGGCGCCCTGTTTATTTTTGCTCCGGCGCCGGCTGGCCGGGCGCGGGCTCGAATTTGAGCGCCGTTGCGTTCATGCAATAGCGCTGCCCGGTCGGCTTCGGCCCATCGGGAAAGACGTGGCCGAGATGCGCCGCGCAATTCGCGCAAGTCACCTCGGTGCGCCGCATGAACCACGCGCGGTCGTCTTTTTCCGCCACCGCGTCCTTGCCGGCGGGCGCGAAAAAGCTCGGCCAGCCGGTGCCGGAATTGAATTTCGTCTGCGAGGAAAACAGCGGCGTGCCGCAGCAGACGCAGGCATACATGCCGCTGCGCTTCTCGTCCCAGCCGGGGCCGGAAAAGGCGCGCTCGGTGCCGTGCTGGCGCGTGACGTAATATTGCTCGGACGTGAGCAGCTTGCGCCATTCGGCGTCGGTCTTGGCCAGTTTCGGCGCGGGCGAGGACTTCATCCGTGGCGGTCTTTCTGCATGCGCCTGCGGGGGTCTCCCCGCGCAATCGCCATGAATATACAGCAATTTTACAATATTGGATTGCGCCGTTGCAAAGATTTTCTTGCCGGCATTGAACAGCGCTAGTAGAGTTGACGAAATTGTAGAATTCGTTGCTATTTTACAGCCCAGTTTCCCGCAGGTTTTGACCCGTTTTCCCAAGGACGACATCGATGAGCGATACCCCGGCAAGCGGAAGTTTCATCGAGCTGACGGCGGATATCGTCTCGGCTTATGTCAGCAACAATACCGTGTCGGCGGCGGAAATTCCGGCGCTGATCAATCAGGTGCATGGCGCGCTCGCGCGCGTCTCCGGCGGCCAGAGCGATGCCTCGGCCGAGCCGCTCAAGCCCGCGGTGCTGGTGAAGAAATCGATCACGCCCGAATACCTCATCTGTCTCGATGACGGTAAGAAATTCAAGTCGCTCAAACGCCATCTGCGCACGCAATACAACATGACGCCCGAGCAATATCGCGACAAATGGAATCTCGGCGCCGACTACCCGATGGTGGCGCCGAATTACGCCGCCGCGCGCTCGCAGCTTGCCAAGCAGATGGGCCTCGGCCAGCAGCGCCGCCGCCGGACCAAGTAGCCGCCCGAATAAGTTGAACTTGCCCGATGCCTGCTCCGGACTTGATCCGGGGTGAAAATTGGTTTCGAGAAAAGATCATGCTCAAACGAAAAGCTCGAGCCGGTACGCGCAGCCTATGGGGTGCGGCGCGGGCGGCTCTTGTCGCTGCGTCCGTCGCTGCGTCAATGCCCGCGCTGGCCGCCGCCGAATGGTCGGCGTCGCTGCCGACTTTTTCGGCCTGCAAATCCGCGACCCCGCCCGCGCTGCCGGCGCGCTGGCATGCGGTCGGCCTGATGGCGCCGTTTTCGGTCGGGCAGCTCGACGTCGGAGAATTCGTCTATGACGCCGCATTGCCGGCGATGCGCGCCACGGTCTATGGGCTGGAGTCTGGCGCGGTCGACCTGCTGATCACCGGCACGGACACCTACCGGCTCACCGGCCCGCATCGCGCGCCGACCGGCTGCACGTCGCTGGGGCGAAAATTCGCGCCGCCCCCGGCACAATGGCTGTCCGGGCAGGCGGTTTGCGTCGGCGAAGCGCCGCTCGCAAAGATCGCGACGCAATGGTGGAAGACCCCCACCGCCGACGACAAATCGAATTGGCACTGGATCAAGTCCGCATCGGGATTGCCGTGGCGCAGCCTGTTCGTGGCGCCGTCGCCGGATCCCGCGATCATCGGCGACTATTCATTGACCTATTTCCCGACCTTCACGCCGCTGCCGGAAACCAATCTGCCGCGGCTGCGCGATTTCTGCGCCGCGCAGGCGCCCGCCGCCGCCGGCGCAAACGAGGCGACGGAAGCGAAAACCGCACGCGCGCTGATGGCGGTCGGCAACGAGGCCGCGGAGGCCGAACGGGGCGAGCGGATCGCGGCGCTGATCCCCGGTCTTAGTCACAAGGCTTGCTCGCTCGCCAAGCCGGTGCGCTGGCCGGACCAGTTCGTGATGACGGCGATCCTCACGCCGATCAGCTTCAAGGAGCGTCCCTATTCGACCTTGATTTATTACGACTGGAGCGATGCAGCCTCGCAGCTTGCCATCATGTTGCAGGACAACCCGCCGGTCACTTAAGGACTTGTCCTGCTCAAAAAAGGCGTCGGCTACCGCATCAGGCGTCTGCCCTCCGGCGGCGCGAGTTGCGAGGCGGTGTTTCCGGGCATCGTGCGGCCGGATTGGATGACGGCGGCCTGGTGCCAGTGCAGGGGAGTGATCGAACGCCACCCGGCGCTCAGTCCGGATGACGCCACGCAAATTCTCGCGTGCCCGATCAAGTATCAAGAGCCGCGCGTGATGTGGAACTGGTACACGGCCGCCGGCGCGCCGGTCGTTTTCGTGGAGGCCTTGGCGCAGGAAAGCGGCCTGATGCTCGCCGACTATCACCAGTGGCTGCCGGGGCAGAAGGTGGCGGCCAAGGATTTCGAACTGCCGAACATGTGCGTTGCGCCGGACCGTGCCGGCAGCCCGCCGGCAGGCTCCGGCAAAACGCTCTCGAACGCGAGCTGCTCGGATTGCCATACCACTCCGTGGTGAAGGAACTGCGGACATCGATCGGCAATTGGCACGCCCTTTCGCGCCAATAGCGGACGAATGAGCATATTGAGCCCGATAAATAAATCCGCCGATTCGAGCGCAAGGGAATTTTATTCACTGCCGGAGGTTGCTATTAATAGCCATCGAACAATAACGGAGGCACATCATGGCAATGCAATCGCGCTCATCTCACCCGGTGCTGTCCCATACCGACAGTATGGCCGCCGGCTGCACCGACGCCGCCCTGCTGGTGGGCCGCATTCTTCTCGGCTCGCTGTTCCTGACGGCCGGTTGGGGCAAATTCACGAACCCTGCCGGAGCCCTTGGCTATTTCAAGGGGCTGCAAGTGCCTAGTCCTGAAATTTGGGCCTGGGCTATCCCTTCGATTGAACTAGTCATCGCGTTCATGCTGATCTTTGGTCTTGCGACCCGTTATGCTGCGGTGTTGAGCTTCGTATTCCTCCTCCTCGCCACGGCGATCGCACATCGCTACTGGGGTTATCCCCCGGCGCAGCAATTCGCTCAGTACGTTCAATTCACCAAGAATGTCGGACTCATGTCCGGATCGGTATTGCTGTTCGTAACCGGCGGCGGCCGCTTATCGGTCGACGAACGTCTTAAGTAACAGGCGATAGACAGGGACGGCTTACGCGTTCCAGAGCATGATTCATCGCACTTGAAGCGAGTCCCGGGCTCGGCACAGCATGACATCATGCTGCGGCGCAGACCCGGGGCACGCCGTTCCATTCAAGTGAACCGGACTTCCAGCGCCCGGCCGGGTCTGGGAAAAAATCATCGCTGCAGTGGCTGCGCGCCCGCGAAATGCGGCGGATAACAATCCTGTTTCTGTGGATAAGCTTTCCGGTCCAGCGGTGTATTTCTGGAAAATACCAAGTTATATCAAATAATTAGATCAAGAACGCGATACTTATCCCCGCCGCCTTAACTTCGGCGAATATGTAGGTAATTAATCCTAGAGGTAATTAATCCTAGAGGAATTCGCCCCATGACGTCTTTGCCCATGACAACCGTGACAGCTCCCTGCCCGGGCGCGTGCGCCGCGCCCGGCCATCGCAAGCCGCTTGCCGCCGGCGACGAGGCGGCGCGCTTTTGCCGCCTGATGGAAACAGCCTGCGCCGCCGCCTTTGCGGTGCCGCTCGCCGAACTGCGCGCGTCGACGCGGCGCTCGCCCGCCGCCGCCTTCGCGCGGCAAAGCGCGATGTATCTCGCGCATGTGACGCTGGGCCTGAGATACACCGCGGTCGCGCGCGCCTTCGGCCGCGACCGCACCACCGCCGCGCACGCCGTGCGGCTGGTCGAGGAGCGGCGCGACGATCCGGCGATTGACGCGGTGCTGGCTGCGCTAGAGGCCGCTTGCGCTGTGCTCACGCGCGGCTTTGCGGCCGGCGGCGAGGCCGCGTCATGAAAGCGGCGATGAAGGCGAAAGCGCGCAAAGGCGCGCTCAGGATCGGGACGCCGGAGCGTCCGCACGCGGAGGTCGATGCGTTTCGCGCCCAGCATCTCGCGCTCGCGCGCCGCGAGATCGACACCGAGCATGGCCGCCGGACCGTCACCGTGGACGAAGGCGAAAGCCCGCTGATCTGGCTCGCGCGCCGCAAGGGGCGCGACGGCCGTAGGCTGATCGAGCCGTTCCAGTTGCAGGCCGGCGAGCGTTTGCGCAGCGAGTTCACCCGCGCGCAAATGATGCCGCGCACCGGCGCGAATTGGTCCTCACCCGTCGCCAGCGCGCCGCGTTCGGCGGGCTCGCCCGCGGCTTTCACCGACGCAACGATCGCCGCGCGTCAGCGCATGCGCCATGCGCTCGATGCGGTGGGCCCGGAATTTTCCGGCCTGCTGCTCGAGGTGTGCTGTTTTCTCAAGCGCCTGGAAGATGCCGAGCGCGCGCGCGGCTGGCCGATGCGCTCGGCCAAGGTGGTGCTGCAACTCGGGCTCGACCGGCTTGCGCGGCACTACGGATTTGGCGCGCAGGCGATGGGACCCGCACGCGCGGCGATGCGCAACTGGTCCGCGCCGAACGACGACATCGTGCAGGAATGCGAGGGCTAACCGGACATATGGCGGGCATCGCGGAATCGGCGCGAATGACCCAGAGCGGACATCGTCGTTCCGCTATGATCCCGCCGGCTCACAAGAAAAATCATTCCCAATAATAATATGGATTGCCGGGCCACGCCGCTTTCGCGCTGGCCCGGCAATGACGCAAGCAATTTACTTCGGCCTGAACGCCGGTCTCAATAGGACTGGGTCCACCAGTAGCAATAACGCTGGATGTTGCCGGGGAGCCATTGCTCGTAGTTCCCCCACTTCTCGTATTTCGGCAGCTTGATTTCCTTCATCGCGGCGTCGGTGCACTTCGCGGGCGCTACTTTTTTCACTTCCGCCGACAGCTCTTGCAAGTAGTTGAGGTGATCCTGCGCGTCCTTCTTGGTGCCCAGACGTCCGCCCGCGTTCGGATGGCCAGGGAGCATGCGATCCCAGTCGAGCGCGATCACCTTCTTGATCGAGTCCTCGTATTCGACCGGCGAGATGTTGTCCGGCATGTCGCGGAACTGCAGGGCTTCGATCGGGATGAAATCGACCACGAAGATCAATTTCTCCTTCGGCAGCCGCATGACCAGCGAACTGTCGGAATGGTTGCGGCCGACATAGATGAGTTCGAGCGTGGTGCCGCCGAGCGAGATCGTTTTCTTCCTGTCCACGACCTGGTCCGGCATCACGACCGAGTCGAGGAGTGCGCCTTGCTTTTTCGCCCACTCGAAATGCGTCTTGGCATTTTTGTGTGCGATGACGATGGCGCCTTGATCCTTGAACGGTTTGCCGCCGGCGATGTGATCGAAGTGGGCGTGGCTGTAGATCAGGTATTTCACCGGCTGATTGGTCAGCTTTTTGATCTCGGCGAGATAGGCCGTCACTGCTTCGGGACGATAACGGCCGATCGGGTCGGTCGCGATCACGCCCTTGGGCGTGACGATGAACATGGACTGATGGCCCTGGTAGCGGAACAGATAGACATTATCCGTGCCGTCGATTTTCCGAGTAGCGAACGGCGATGCTGCGGTTTGCGCAGCGGCGGCGCCGGTGAAAGCGATCAGCGCCAGTGCGGTCGCGGTAACAAGCTTGCGCGGCATATGTTTTTCCCTCTGAAAGTTGTCCGGCACGGTGCCCCGCGTCTTCTTCCTGTTTGACAAAATACTGGACAAACCGGCGCGAAGCCTCAAGTCACATAATTTTTATCGGACCAGGGAATATGCGCCAAGTATGCGATGAGCCTGCCGGGCAGCCGGGTTTAGCAGGGCAGGATCGGCGAGGGCTTCGGCGCCCGGTCGGGCGGCCTGCGAACCGAGCGTGCTGGTTGCATGCCAATTTCACCAATCGAGCGGGTATCGGGACCAAGCCGGCCAGGCGCCCAAACGGCAGGAATGACCGATCCTTGGTCCGGTCAATCATCAATAAAGCCCGGCCAGCAGGCCGGGCTTTATAGTCTGGTCGTCGGCGATCGTTAAATCGAAAAGCGTTTCGAGGCCCGATCAGCTATCTGGTGCCGGGTTTCCTGTAGCCGTCGATGCCTTTTTGAACGGCCTTGTCACCAGTCGGATTCAAGTTTCGGGGCGGCGGAGGTGGCGCCTTCGATGCCGCCACTTTGACCTGCGGCCGAAACTCGCTTGCCGGTCTGCCGACCATGCTTGGCTTCGGCGCGGGATTGGCCCGAACGGCATTCGGCGGCGCCTTTCTGCCATCGAATACATGGTCGCGCGCCTTGCTTCCTTCATTGGCTTTTTGCAACTGCTGTTTTGCGCTCGGCTGCTGAGCTGACACCGGCTGACTGAAAATACCGATCATCATGCTCAGGGCAAGCAACTTGAGACATTTAGACATGACCCATTCTCCAATGTTTCAACAGCTGCCAGCCAGAGCATAACTGGCGCTTGATGATGGTCCGTGTGTGCAGAAAATCCATTGCAGATCGACCTGACGCCTCGCCCGAGCTGATAAGGCAAGCGAGGATACGGCGAACGCTCCGACGCTGCCTTATGAAACTTGCAGGCCGCACGCAACGACCAAACGAAAATGTTGTTAATGCGTCACAAGACCGCCGTCTGTGTTACCGATAATGGTTACCAGCAAGCAAGATTGACTTCCGACGAATGCGTAGCCCTTGTTGATCGTCGCTTGTTCACCACCACTTGCACGCCATCCGGCCGTCCCCCTGATCGGAATGTCCGATCGACTTCATGCTCTTGATAATATCCGGCGCGGGCAAGTTTTAACCGGTCGTTCGTGTCGCTGCTGACATCGCGGGGCGCCAGCCTCAAGCCGCCGCCATGGACTTGGTTACAGATCTTTGCGGGCTTTGTTGTAGGGGTGTTCGGGGTTGTAGCCATGGGCCGCACGGTAGCCATCGTATCGCAGCCCTTTGTACTCCAGCACACTGCACAGCACGAGGACGACAAGCGCGGTTATCAGAATGACGCCTGCCAGCACCGGCATCGGATATTGCATCAGGCCGGAGACCACCGCGCCAAACGCAAAAAAGCCGGTGAAATAGCCCGCGGTCCTGTGATACGCCTCGAACTTCCGCCTGCGCGGGGTCATGTCGTAATGATCGCCACGCCATGTCGAGGGATCGTCCGGAACGGCTTTGTGGTAGTTTCTTCCGCCGTGTGTCCCTCTGAACCAGCCCGAGATAACCTGCAAGCATCCCAAGACGATCGTCGTGATTCCGAATATCGAATGCAGGGAACCGCTGAAGCCGCCGCTGACCGTCATCGCCACGGCCAATCCCGCAAGCGACAGGCCGGCTGCCAAAATAAGACCGAATTTGTGAACGCTGAACCACCACCAGACCAGATTGGTGAGTCTGACCTCTTGCCTGATGCCATTGAGCGTTGGTTTCGGTTTGCCGTATCTGATCGCGATAATGCAAAGCGGAACCAGGACGAACCAGATCCCGACCATCAGGATGGCGTGGTAATCCCAGTGAACCGGAATCGCGGTACCCAGAAAATCGAGATAAACTTCCGTCGGAATGTGTGATTGAATCTTGTTCATCGTCATCTCTATCCGTGTGTCCGACGCTATTGATCTGCTCGCACCGAGGGGCGCAGATGGAATGTTAACTGAGACGGGGCTGGTCTGCTGCCCGTTGGCGGTCCGGGCGGTGGGTAATTTTCGGGCGTTGTCAGCTTGGCCAGCATAGCCCTCCGGCGTCAAGTTGCCGAGCGCCGAGTGGGGTCGATCCTCATTGTTGACGCCGGGACAGTTTCGGAAGCTCCACATCGCGGCATTCACTGCGCCGCGAAAATCGGCCGCTATTGGATGCACAGCGGACATGGTTCGACACAGGCGCGGAATGCGTCGGTCGCGAATGACCCGGAGCAGACATGAAGTGGGGACTACCAATAGGGCGTAGCCTACTCTCGTCCGTGCCTCTTCCGTTACGATGCCTTGTCCTGAGCCTAGGGGGCGGACATGCGGCGGCGAGAGTTCATCAGCGTTGTCGGCGGGGCAGCGGCGGCCCTTCAACTGGCTGCTAGCCATCCTCGCGCAGCAAGCCGGGAAGGTTCCGACGGTCGGCTTTCTGGGTTCGGGTAAGGCATCCCAAGGCGGGACGGTAGCGTCTCAGTTTGACTGTAGCGACGATGGCCTGGTAATGGGTCAGATGCTAGAAGATTGGGAAGCTGCGGACTTAAGGGCGGTCTAGTTAGAGGGTTTAGCCATGGGCTACTTGTTGGCTGGCGGAATAATCTTTTTCGCATCGATAGGAGGGTTGTGGATCAGTTTTCCCACCGCCGACGGATCAATGAAACCGTTTTTAAAAAACGGAATTGATACTTGGGTTGCACTTGCAGTAACTGGCGGCGTGGTTTCCGGCTTCGGCTCACTCGTCTTCGGGGTCACCTTACTCGTGAACTAAGCCTAACGGTTCGCTCCAAAGTGATCTGCAGTATGTTCGCCAGAATGACCGCTAATGGCAGATTTTGTTGCAGAAGTGATTTGAAGGTTTTGACGAACAGTGATTCCGTCTTCTAACGACATTTTTCGTTGGAGACGGGCGATGATGGGACGTCAGAACAACGATCAGGGACCTCTGTTCTATGAATTCCGCCTCGACGAGGCGGTTCC
>CAMAWF010000069.1 GCA_945861895.1 Rhizobium sp. Q54 | reverse complement strand
GTTGGCAGCCAAGAGGTACTCGCGTTCACTCGGTTAATTCGGCGATCTCGATCTGCTCGGGGCGGGCGGCCTCGACGATGGGGCCGCCGCGCTGTTCGACCCATCCGCGCACCCGGATGCGGCGGCCTTCCAGCGTTTTCGGCTCGACCCCGGCGGCAGTAAAGGTGCGCGCATTGCGTTTCAAAATAGTGACCGTGAAATCCCGCGACCAGCGCCGCCCGAAATTCACATGTATAGTGCCGCCAGCCTCGCGCACCGACAAGACCTTGCCTTCGACCATTGTAAACCGGCCGCGATGCTCAAGGATTCCGGCCGGATTTTCCGCCTGCTGCGGGCCATTGGCCGGATCGGCCCACAGGCCGAGCGTCTGCTTGCGCGCCGCGCGCTCCGCCGCCAGCAGTTCCGCCGCGCAGGCCCGGCCGCCGGCTCTGCTGCCCACGCGGGCATGGCCGGCGGCGAGCAAGGCGGCTTGCAGCGAGTGTTCGCTCTCGCCCCCGGTTCGGAAGGCATAGACCAGGAGGCGGCCGTAGCGATCCTCCGCGGTACCGAGCCGCTTGAGCATGACAGCGTGGCCGGCGGCGAGACTTTCCAGCGCCGCCCTGGCGGCCGCTGCGGCTGCGTCGCCGGATTGCGGCACTTCGATGCCGGCGAGCCGCGCCTCGCGGCCATCGTCCAGAACCAGCGTGCGGCCGTCGCGCACGGCGGCGACTTTACCGCCGCCGACCGGTTCAAGACGGCAGGCTTCTTGCGCGGAGGCGGAAACCGCCGCCAAGCCGCCGGCGGCAAGCATCGCCGCCATGACATGCCAATAACGCGGATGGAAAATCATGCCGGACATCGAATAACCGGATTGCGGCCACACTGCGGCCACGGCCAAGACACTGCGTCTATGGCGGCACGCAATTCGAGCCGATTGGTTCAATCACATATCGCATGTCACCAGTTGCTGCACCCTGTCCAGCGGCCATAGCCGAGATCGACCATGCAGCCGGGATGATCGGGCCGCGGATACGGCCTGCCATCCGGTCCGATGGAAGGATCGGCCCCGCGCCAGAGAAATCCACGCCTTTCAATTGTCTGCACGCGCGCATTTGTTTGGCGCTTTTTCTTGCGTGCTGCGGACAAGTCCTGCGTCGATGCCGCCGCAAAGACCCCGCTTTTCATGGGCGCCGACACGGCGCCGGCCGCGGCGACGATCATGGCCGACTGCGCCAGCGCGACCGCGGCAACCGCAACAGCTGCAAGTGTGAGTTTCATGACGGCAGCTTGCTCGCTAGTCTTCAAATTTTTCGTACGGGTCAAATCGGGCCCAAACCGCACGCAAATCAACTCATTCCACGCACGGCCGTTCCCGTGCATTGTATCCGACTGTCCGAACACGCCAAAGCGCTTGATATTCCGCGTCCCTTGGCGCCTTGCATTTGGCGCTGGCGACCGTGATAGATTGGTTCGTATGGAACAGATACTCGATTTGATCCGCCAGCATGGCGAGATGGCCTACGCCTTCGTCTTCGCCTATGCGGCGTCGAACAGCCTGCTGATGGTCCTGTTTGCCGGCTATGTGACGCACGTCGGCGCGCTCGATTACGGCAAACTGATTCTGGTGTGCTGGGCCGGCAGCTTCATCGGCGATTGTATCCGCTTCTGGATTGGCCGGCGCTTCGGCACCAGATGGCTGCGTTCGATGCCTCGGTTCGAGCACGCTATGCAGACCGTGGCGCGGCTTGCGGATCGGCATTATCTCTGGATCTTCTTCATCTACCGCTTTCCGAACGGCATCCGCAGTGCGGCCGGCTTTGCCTTCGGCATTTCACGGCTGCCGCGCTCGACCTTTCTCGCGCTCAATTTCGTGACGGCGGGATTGTGGTCGGTGGCGGTGGTGTCGTTGGGCTACGGCTTCGGGCATCTCTCGGAAAAGACGCTGAGCGACGCCGCTTCGGGGCTCAGTCTTGCGATGATGGTCGCGTTCCTGGGGTTGTTCTGGTTGCTGAGCCATAAGCTCGAACGCGTCATCGACAGGAAATGAGCTTCACCGGTTCTCTATCGCACTGACGGCGGGCGATTGAGCGTGTGATAGATCAGGCTCATCGTGACGCTGTAGCTCAACATCATCGCGAGCGTGAGAACGGCAGGCGCGATGCCGAGGCCTAGCTTTGCGGCAAAAATTCCGCGCCCGACCATCGGAAAAAATACAAATCCCATCGCTGCCCAGGCGCAGACGCCAAAGACGGCGCCCTTTTGTCAAGGCTGGCGTCCCGGCAGAATGGGATAAAGCTTGCCGAACAGCGAGCCCCAGACCAGCGCCCCGTTCACGAACGACAGCAGCCAGGCGAAGATGGGCGGAACGGACGTCCCGGTGATCGAGGACAGCAGGCGCTGGAGGTCGTCATAGGGCTGAAATTCCGGCAGCACTCCGGATTGAATCTTTGTGAGCATCAGGAGCCAATGCGCGATCGTGCCGCAAAGTCCGGCGAAGATCGAGCGGCGGATATCGGTCCAGTTCATATTCGTCGGGGAAAAGCGTGACATCCTCACCGCCGGGGCGCGCGCAGTTGAGTCGAAACGGCGCTTTGCAGTATAGCAGCGCTTAACTGTCCCATAGCTCAGCCGGATACGAGAGCCTACAGAGCACGACCCCGAGAAAGCCTGTCCCGGACGTGATCCGGGCTGGTGCCGGTTTCCCGCCGGAGCCTGTGCTCGGGCCGGCCAAAGGCCGGACCCGAGTGCGAAACCCGCTTCGGCGGGCGAAGGAAGGTCGGAAAAAGATCATGCTCTAAAGAAAAACCTGCGAACTATGATTGGGCCGGGAAAGCGGTTGTCATGCTTGTGGATGCAATGAACCGGGCACCGTCGCGAACTTGCGGCGCTGGGGTCAACGCGTGACGTCTCGCAAGGCATGGCGAAGGCGGCATGGTTTGAAACGGCGTCATTCCCGGAGGGAAATTTGATGGCTGACGATCTGTGGAGGTGGGGCGCTGCGCAGCTCGCGGACGGCATCGGAGCGCGGAAGATTTCCGCGCGTGAAGCTTTGGCAAGTTGTCTCGCGCGTTCGGAAGCAGTCAATCCCCGCGTGAACGCAGTCGTCGATTTGCTTGCAGATGAGGCGTTCGCTGCCGCCGACAAGGCCGACGACGCGGTGCGGAAACATGAACCGCTTGGCCCGCTGCACGGCGTTCCCGTGACCATAAAGATAAACGTCGACTGTGCCGGCCGGGCGACGACCAACGGCGTTGTGTCGCTCAAGGACAACATCGTGCACGAAGACAGCGCGATCGTATCCAATTTGCGTAAGTCCGGTGCAATCATTTTCGGCCGCACCAACGTGCCGTGCTTTTCCACCAGACTGTTCACGGACAACGACCTATACGGCCGGACGTACAATCCGTGGGACCCGGGCATAACGCCGGGCGGTTCGAGCGGCGGCGCCGCCGCCGCGGTAGCGGTCGGGATAGGGCCGCTGTCGCATGGCAATGATCGGGCGGGCTCGATCCGCTTTCCGGCTTACGCCTGCGGCGTGTACGGGCTGCGACCTTCGATCGGCCGTGTACCGGAATTCAACCCGGGCAGCAAAGAGGAGAGGGGACCGACGTCTCAACTCACGAATACGCAAGGCCCGCTCGGCCGTTCCATCGCTGATCTGCGGCTTGCCCTGGCCGCCATGTCCGCGCGCGACCACCGCGATCCGTGGTGGCTGCCGGCCTGCAATGACACGCGAATGCGGACGCCGCCGACGCGTGTTGCGCTTTTCAGCACGATGCCGGACAGAGACATCGATCCGATTGTCACCGCATCCATCCGCCAGGCGGGCAAATGGCTGCAAGAAGCCGGTTACGAAGTCGAGGAGGCCGCTCCTCCGCGCTTTGCCGAAGCCGCGCATCTTTTCTGGGACTTGATTATGACAGAAGAACGGGCGGCCTCGGAGGCGGAGAAATCCGCTTCGACGCGTGCCATCGAAATGTTCGGGGATGAGGCGGTGAAGCGAAACCGCCGTGGGACATTGAACTACTCACATCCGTTCGATTTCGAAGGCTACATTAAGGGCTTGGCGCGGCGCTCGACCATTCTGCGCGAATGGCTGATCTTTCTTGAGCGCTATCCGGTGCTGGTCATGCCGGTATCGTGGAAGCGCCCGTTCCCTATCGATTACGACCAACTGGGCGATGAGGCGGTGCGCCTTACGCATCTGGCTCTGCAACCCTCGATCGCCGTATCGTTGCTGGGACTGCCGGCGCTCGCCGCGCCGGTCGCCTTGGATGCGGGCGTCCCGATCGGGGTGCAAGTGGTTTCCTCGCGCTATCAGGATGAGATCTGCCTGACGGCGGGAGAAGTGATCCAGGCAAGGTCTCCGGTCAAAACGCCTATTGATCCGTCTGCGGCCTTACGATGAAGCCCCCGGCGTCAATCGCGTGGATGTAACCGATGACTTATTGGTTAGGCTTTCGATGCGCGGGCTGCGGCACCGAGCATCCCCGTGAAACGCCGGCCGGGCTGTGTCCACGCTGCAATGGTATTCTGCTCGCGGCGTACGATCTGTCGGCTCTGCGCACGCGTGTATCCCGCGAGACGTTCGAACGCCGCGCGCCGCGGCTCTTGGCGCGGTGGGCGGAACTCATGCCGTTCACCGACCCGGGGGTAATGGAGCAGGCAAGCTTGTGCGAGACGGAAACGCCGTTGCTGCGGGCGCAGGCGCTCGGAGAATCCCTCGATCTGCCCAAGCTTGCCTTTAAGATGGATCTGTATCTGCCAAGCGCATCGCTCAAGGATCGGCCGCAATCTGCGGTCGTCGCCGGAGCGATCGAACGCAAGGTGGAGGTTGTCGCAGTCAGTTCAAGCGGCAATGCCGGAGCGGCCCTTGCCGCCCATGCCGCCAAGGCAGGCCTCAAGGCCGTGGTCGGAGTTTTCGCCGGTGTGCCGGAGGCCAAGCTCGCGAAGATCCGCGCCTATGCGCCGAGCTTGCTTCTGGTCAAGGGCGGGATGGATACGACCGAGCAAGCCATCCGCTCGGTCTGCGATCGCGGCGGGTGGCTCAACGCCGAATCGTTCGTCAATCCCTATGCGAATGAGGGCGAGAAAACCATCGCGTACGAAATCGCAATTGCCCATGATTGGGATGTTCCGGATCATCTGTTTCTCCCGCTAGGAAATGCCGGCTGCGTCGTTGCTCCGTGGAAGGGATTTCGCGAACTTCTGGAGCTGGGACTGATCGCGCGCATGCCGAAGCTAATCGGCGTGCAGTTTTCCGCTTGCTGCCCGATCGCCGAAGCATTCCGGCGGGGCGAGAACGACATTCGGCCGTTTCATCGCCAGCCGTCCTTTTCCACCACGCTCATGCATGAGAACCCGATCTCCGGTTCGCTCGCGCTTCGTGCGATCCGCGACAGCAGCGGCGCCGCCATTGCTGCGAGCGATGATGAGGTGCGTGAGGCAATGCGGCTGATGGCACAGCAGGCGGGCATTTTCGCCGAGCCTGCCGGCGCGATTGCGTTAGCCGGGGCGATCAAGCTCAGGCGCAACGGTCAGATCGGTGCAAATGACAGTGTGCTGTGCCTGGTTTCTGGCGGCGGGCTCAACTACCTCAATGCTACCGCAACGGGCGGTCGCGTCACGGGTCCGCTTACGCTTGATGAAATCGGGGCGCTCGATCCGGCGACAATCCTATAGCCGTTGTTGATGGCGTATCGTCTCGCGCGCGGCGCGAGTTACCGTTGACGGTCATCGTGGCCTCGGTGGCTTGCATCGTCATCGCGCATCTCTCGGAGGCGGTTTGCGGGCGCGTGTTGAGTTGACAGTATTCGGTGCAAGCCATAGTGTAAAAAAAGAGATGATCTCAATAGATCAGCGGAATAGTTCAGCGTTGTCTGCATCGTCGAAGAGGGAGAGTCCGATGAGTTCACGGCGTGAATTTCTCAAAATCGCAGGCGGTAGTGCCATTGCTGCCGCCGCTCCGTCTCTGTCATGGGCGCAAGCCAAGTACACCGCGAAGATCGGTCACCTTGAATCGCCTCTCCAGCCGCGCCACCTCGGCTTGGTAAAGGTTGCCGCGCTCGTGAAAGCGCGAACCAATGGCGAGGTGGAATTCAACCTGTTCCCGGCGGGGCAGCTTGGCAATGCTCGGCAGCTGGCCGAGGGAGTCCAGTTCGGATCGATCGAGTGCACCGTGTCTCCGGTGGCTTTCGTCGCCGGCTTCAACCCGGTTGTGTCGGTCTTTGACATCCCATTCCTCATGCCGGACGACCCCGCCAAATTCGATGCGCTCCGGGCCGGCAAGTTTGCACAGTCCGTTCTCGACAGCTTCTCTTCGCGCGGCTTCACCGCAATCGCGCTGTGGGGAGAAGGCCGCAAGAACATGACGTCAAATCGGCCTTTGGACTCGGTCGAAAAGTTTAGCGGCCAAAAATTCCGCGTGATGGATTCCAAGGTTCTTATCGAACAGTTCGCGGGGGTCGGGGCGAACGCGATCGTGATGCAATTCGGAGAGCTCTACACCGGACTGCAAACCGGGGTTGTCGACGGGCAGGAGAATCCACTCGACACCATCGCGACGATGAAATTTCATGAGGTCCAAAAGTATCTGGTCTTGTCGAATCACGGTGCGTTGCTCGACGTCGTCCTGTTCAATCCGGGGTGGTGGAACAAGTTGCCGGCCAACTATCGCAAAATCATCAACGATGCATTCATCGAGATCCGGCCCGAAGTCGATAAGCTGAAACGCGAGGCGGCGGCCAAATCGCTTGAACTGATCAAGGCTTCCGGCAAGCTCGAGATTCGCACATTAACCGAGCAGGAACGCAAGGCTTGGCGTGCGCGCATGCAGCCGAGGGCGGAAGCGTCTTATCTTCAAACCGCCGGCGCCGAGGGGAAAAAAGCTCTCGAACTTTATCGTGAAGAGCTCAAGCTTCTCGGCATCGACGGTTAATGCATTCGACAGCGCGCCGACAGGAGTAGCGTCGGCGCGCTTTTTTGTCTCACCGACAAATCGGCTGGAGCTACGGTCTTGGTGAATTAACGAGGCTGTCAATGCTCGCAACGTTGATGACCGCGCTTCGCGTTGTCGAGCGGACATTTATCGCGATAGTAATGATCGGCATATCGGCCTTGTTTTTCACGAACGTGGTCGTTCGCCAATTGAGCCCGCAACTCGCAACGGAATTGGCCTGGATCGAGGAGGCCACGCTTTTCGCGTTCGCATGGCTGGTATTTCTCGGCCTCGGCCTCGCTCTCGAGCGGCGGCGGCAAATAGCAATGACCGTGTTACTCGACAGTTTTTCGCGGCCGGTTGCCTCGACGATACAGAAGACCATTAATCTCGCCGGCCTCGTGTTTTGTGTTTTTCTGACTAAAGCCAGCTTTGACCTGGCGGTGTTCATTCTCCGCAGCGGGCAAGTCAGCCCGACTCTCGGATTTTCGGTGGTCGGACTTTATGCGCCGTTGCCGCTTGGGTTTGCGCTGCTGAGTTTGCGATATCTGCTCGAACTTCTTGGGGTTCAGGACCGATCCGAGATTCGCGACGTGATTGCGGATCACTGAGCGTCGGTGAACAGAATGCGATCCGGAGCCGGCCAATGTCACTGATATTTTTATGCACCTTGGCCATGGTTCTGCTTGCGCTCGGATTCGAGATGTTCCTGGTGATGGGGATTCCCAGTGTCCTCGCTTGGCTCATCTACTTTCCCGACATACCGTCGGTTGCAATCGCGCAAAAACTGCTTGGCGGCGTCAACGTTTCGACGCTGCTGGCCATCCCCTTCTTTATTTTCGCAGCCGACATCATGGCGCGCGGCACGATTGCCGGCCGCCTTACCAACTTGGTAAAAACCAATCTCGGCCACTATCGGGGCGGGATAGGACACACCACCGTGGCCTCCTGCATGGCATTCGGCGCTGTCTGCGGCTCAGCACCCGCAACCGTCGCAGCGCTCGGCCGCCTTCTGCATCCCGAGATGATCAAGGCCGGCTATTCCGAACGATTCACGCTTGGCCTCATTGCGTCGAGCGCCGAATGCGCGCTGCTGATTCCGCCGAGCATCACGCTGATTATTTACGGCTGGCTCACGGGGTCTTCGATCGCGGATCTCTTCGCGGCGGGTTTCGTCGTCGGCGTCGTATTGGGCGTTGCTTTCATGGTCCAAGTCCAAATCGTGACATGGCGCACGGGCGCGGGGACTTCACCGCGCGCCAGCACCAGAGAGCGTTTGTTGGCAGTGCGCGACGGGTTGGTTGCGCTCGGCCTGCCCGCGATCATTCTCGGCGGCATTTATGGTGGAGTTTTCACTGCCACCGAGGCCGCGGCGGTTGCCGTCATCTATGCGCTCTTCGTCGAAATGGTGCTGTTCCGCTCATTTGGACTCAAGACGCTGCTGGAGACGGCCGAGAGTTCGGCGATCACCATTGCCGCGATCTTCATACTGCTCGCCACGGGCTCGTTGCTCTCTTTTTTTATCACGCTTGCTCAGGTGCCGGCGTTCTTTACGCAGTTGTTCACCCAGTGGGATGTCAGCTGGATGACATTCATGATGATCGTGAACATCGTGATGTTTATCGCCGGGATGTTCATTGACCCCAACTCGATTCTGCTTGTGCTGGTTCCGACGTTTTTTCCCGTTGCGGTGGCGCTCGGAATCGATCCGGTGCATTTCGGCATTGTCGTCTGCCTCAATATCTGCATCGGGATGATTACGCCGCCATTCGGGCTAGACCTGTTCGTGGCCTCCTCTACGCTCAGGCGTCCCGTCGAATTGGTGATTGGCGGCATTTGGCCTTTCATCGCAACGAACGTGATCGTTCTCATGCTGATCACTTACGTTCCGGCAATATCCACGGGAATTCTCCAATTGATCCGTTGAGCGAAGGTCGGTCATGATTGCGCTTGTCGATACCGCGGCTGACGACCCGCTGGCGCCATCAGATCAGTTACCGTTGAAGCAACTCGCCGCCAAGCTGTTCGATGAATTGTTTCGACGAACCGCTGACGGAGCAGGCGTCACACGGGAGTGCTACGCGGAAGGTGAGAATCGGGCGATCGAACTGTATCGCGAGTTCTCCGGCGCAAACGGATTTCGCTGCTGGTTCGACGCCGGCGCAAACCTTGTCGTGTCGATGCCGCACGACGATGGGTCGGAACCGGCGTTGATACTTTCCTCGCACGCCGATTCCGTGCCGCAGGGAGGCAACTTCGACGGCGCGGCCGGCATTATCGCCGGACTGCTCTGTCTGGTTCGCCTCAAGCGCGAGTCCATCCGGCCTCCGGTTCCCGTGCGCGTTTTGGCAATGCGAGGCGAGGAGGGCGCCTTTTACGGGCGTGGCGAAGTTGGGTCGCGCAGCCTGTTCGGCCGTCTCGATCCAAAGGATCTCGACGCCAGGCGCCGCGGAACCGGGCGAACGCTGCGCGAAGCCATGATGGCGGCCGCTATCGACGTCGCCAAGATCGAAAGAGGAGAGCGACTAATCGATCCGTCGCAATTTCGCGGCTACCTCGAACTGCATATCGAACAAGCCCCGGTGATGATCGCGCGGAACCTGTCGACTGCCATCGTGTGCGGTATTCGCGGCAACGTGCGCCACAGAAAAGTGGTCTGCCGAGGCGAGGCCGGTCATTCCGGCGCGGTGCCGCGTTCGCTGCGGAGGGACCCGGTGTTCGCCGTTTCGGATCTCCTGATGCGGATGGACGCGCATTGGAGCGCGCTCCTCGATCGCGGTCTCGATCTGGTCGTCACAACCGGAATTATCGGAACCGATCCGAAGGATCACGCGATAAGCCGCATTGCTGACGCCGTTTCCTTCAGCTTCGAAATTCGCAGTCAGTCCCGGGAGACGATCGAAACCGTGTACGAACTGTTCCGCTCGGAGTGTTGTTCGGTGTCGGACCAAAGGGGAGTGACGTTCGAGTTCGATGACCGTATTCTCAGTGAGCCCGCCTTGATGGACAAAGGCATCATTGCAAAGCTCGTGCAGGCGGCAAAAAAGCTCGGCCTGCCGGGGGAACTTATTGCGAGCGGCGCCGGCCACGATGCCGCGATTTTTGGAAATGCAGGCATTCCATCTGGAATGATTTTTGTCAGAAACCAGAACGGTTCGCACAATCCCAGAGAAGCGATGGACCTCGATGACTTCATGGACGGGGTCAATCTGATGTTCACCGCCGTCGTGTCTGGATTTTAGGGCGTCTTGGCCCGGTCACAGGGCGACGTCATGACGCGACCTGCCATTCGAGCGTGCCGCCTGCCTGGAAGGGAACCAGGCGTTCGTTTCCGCACACCACTTCGCTGTCGATCTGCCGCGATTTTCGCTCCAGCGTGATTGTGCCTTCGTTCATCGGAAGGCCGTAGAAAAGCGCGCCATTCTCACAGAGAAATCGCTCGAGGTTGTCCAGTTTGTTTTCTTCATCGAAAATTTGCACACACATTTCAAGCGCAACAGGCGCGGTGAAGATGCCCGCGCAACCGCAGGCAGCTTCCTTCAACCGTGCGACATGGGGCGCCGAGTCCGTTCCCATGAAGAATTTTCTTCGCCCTGACAATGCCGCCTGACGGACCGCAAGACGATGGCGTTCGCGTTTCGGAATCGGCAGACAGTACATATGCGGGCGAATTCCACCGGCGAACATCGCATTCCGGTTGATGATCATGTGATGGATGGTGATCGTTGCCGCGACATTCTCCGGCGCCCACTCGATGAAATCGATTCCATCCTTGCTGGTGACATGTTCCATGACGATTTTGAGGGAAGGCAGCCGTCTGATCAGCGGTTCGAGTGTGCGTTCGATGAACACTGCCTCCCGATCGAACACGTCGACGGCGGGATCGGTCACTTCGCCATGAATCAGCAACGGCATGCCGATATCGGCCATCGCCTCCAGCACATGTAATACCTTGTTAATGTCGGAAACTCCGAACTGCGAACCGGTCGTCGCGCCGGCGGGGTAGTATTTTAGCGCCACCCATTGCCGGTCCTTGAAGCCTTGAACGACTTCGGCCGGGTCGATCTGTTCGGTGAGATAGCCGGTCATCAGCGGCTCAAAGGTGGCTGTTCCCGAAGCCCGCAGAATGTGCTGGCGATACGCCGCGGCCTGCTTCACGGTCGTGATCGGCGGTGCGAGGTTCGGCATGATAATGGCGCGGGCGAAATGCCGCGCCGTGTAGCCCACTACCGCGTCCAGGATGTGTCCGTCGCGAAGGTGAAGGTGCCAATCGTCGGGGCGCCTGATCGTCAATCGATTGGTTCGCTGGGTCATGGCAATGGCACCACGATGGGGGGCGTTGCGGGAAGTGTCGTTCCGGATGCTTGGGTTTGCGAATGTTCGCCGACGTTAGCCGAGGCCGGCGCCAACCCATGCTGTCCAGATGTGATAGCAGATGCCATGACCGGCAGTCATTTCAAGTCTAAGCGACGAGCGTCGTAGCAGGTTCGAGCCGCAACGTCCGCCCAATCAGTTCCGTCACGTTGCCAAACCCGCGATCTTGGCAGAACTTGCGGAGATCCGAGAGGATCTTCGGCATGACCGCCGGGTCCAGGAAGTTGGCAGTGCCGACCTGCGCGGCCGATGCGCCGGCGGCCATGTACTCGACGACATCGGCCGCGTTCATGATTCCACCGGATGCGATGATGGGGATGCGAACCGCCTGCGCACACTGATAGACCATGCGCACGACGATCGGCTTGATGGCGGGGCCAGATAGTCCTCCGGTGATGTTTCCGAGTTTCGGTCGAAAGGTCTCGGTATCGATCGCCATGCCGAGAAATGTATTTGCCACAACAAGTGCGTCAGCACCGCCTGCCTCTGCCGCCACTGCGACCTCGGCGATGTCTCCGGTATTCGGCGTCAATTTGGCCCAGATCGGCTTGCTGGTCGCTTCTCGGATGGCTTTGACCACGCGTAGCGTGCTGTCCGCGCCCATGGCGAAAGCGCGTCCTCCTTCTTCCTTGTTGGGGCAGGAGATATTGATTTCGATTCCCGCAACGCCCGGGAGCGACACCTGCCGGCAGATAGACGCAAACTCTTCCGCCGTACCGGCAGAGACGCTGACAACGATAGGAATACCGAAGCGCAGGTAGACGGGAAGCTGGTGCTGCAAGAAATAGGGCAGGCCATATGTCGGCAGCCCAATCGAGTTGAGCAACCCCTGCGGAGTTTCGGCAACGCGAGGAACGGGGTTTCCCTCTCTCGGAACGATCTCGATACTCTTGGGCACGAAGGCGCCGAGCTGCGTGACATCGTAGACGCGATCGATCTCGTCGGAGCAGCACCCCGATCCGGGCATGATCGGATTTTGAAGCGTCAGCGATCCGATCTTGACGGCCATATTCACCATGAATTGACCTCCTCCAACGCAAAGACCGGCCCATCGTGGCAAACGCGCAGCTGCTCGATCCGCCCGCCGCGTTCGATCGGTCGAACGCAGCAGAAGCACATGCCCAACCCGCAGGCCATTTGCTGTTCGATCGCAACCTGCCCGCTCACGTTAAGTTCCCGGCTAAGTGTTTTCAATAACTTCAACAGTCTGTTGGAGCCGCAGGTGAAGAATGCATCGAAAGGATATGCAGCATGAAAGCCCCGGATCAAACGCTCTACGTTTTCAACATCGCTGCTTCGGTCGGTGTCGACAATAACCGAAACAGCCGCGCCGTTCTTGAGGAATCGATCCTTGGACAAGAGCAAATCAGGCGAACGGGCACTGAGGATGACGGTTGACCGAATGCCATGCTGGTGTGCGGCTTCTGCCAGCGGCGCCAAGGTGGCAAGGCCTACGCCGCGCGCGACGATCAGGATGTGCTTCCACAATTCTTGCAGACGAAACCCGACGCCAAGGGGGCCGACCAGACCGAGCAAATCTCCGCAACGGTATTGCGCCAGCGCCGTAGTTCCCAATCCAGTGATCTTGTAGAGGAACTCAAGCCGCCGCCGCTGCCGATCGAAATGATAAATCGACATTGGGCGCCGGAGAAACGGCATCGGTCCGCTCGTGGCCCTGGATTCGCACATCATTTGATAGAACTGGCCCGGAGCGGCGTCCGCCATCCCGTTCGGCACCTCCAGTTCCATGTGCCAGTATTCGCCCGCCACGTGGTCATTGCGCAGAACGCGTCCGTGGTCGCTGAATATGGGCTGCGGCCGGACACCGCCACGTTCGCGCACGGCCAGATGATCGTGTACCGGCATACGACGAACCTGCGCGATCGAAGACTTTTGTTGGAAGGCCAAGCCCCCGGCATTCCCTGCGCGGAAACCGAACTATCTTAAATTTTAGACTTGCGATTCGCGCGTGTCAATGCAACGCGACGATGCGCTGCAAGGCTGTTGTGAGCGACGCAATCGAAGACGGATTTGCGACGGTGCTTCAATCGGCATCAGCCGCAAATATTTCAAGCACATGAGCCGCGTCGGCGGCAAACAATCCAGCAAACTATTTCGTACCATAGGCGCGATCGCCGGCATCGCCGAGGCCAGGCACGATGTAGGCATGCTGGTCGAGTTCTTCGTCGATTGCCGCGGTCCAGATTGAAACATCAGGATGCATTCCGCGCATCCGCTCGATGCCTTGCCGGGCCGCGACCATGCACACCAGCCTGATGTCCTTCGCGCCCCTTTCCTTGAGCCGGACTACGGCCGCGACCGACGTGTTTGCAGTAGCCAGCACTGGCGAAATCACGATCACCAGCCGTTCATGTAGATCGGACGGCGCCTTGAAGTAATACTCGACGGCAACAAAAGTTTCCGGGTTGCGGTAGAGACCGATATGCGCGACGCGGGCGGCGGGAACGAGGTCCAGCATTCCTTCCGCGAAAGTTGCGCCGGCGCGCAAGACAGGAACAAACACGAGCTTCTTGCCGGCGATCCGCGGCGACATCATATGGGCGAGCGGCGTCTCGATCTCGACGTTCGTGAGCGGAAGATCGCGCGTGACCTCATAGCACAGCAACATCCCGATCTCTTTGAGAAGCTCGCGGAACGATTTTGTCGAAATATTCTTGTCGCGGATCAACGTCAGCTTATGCTGCACCAGTGGATGATCGACGATTGTAACACCTTGCATGGCTATCCTCCCGCGAATGATCTTGTCAGAACACAGTCCCATCGCTGATGACGTTGATCGGCGGTGGACCGTCGGCTCGCAGCTTGCGCGCGATGATGCGCCCGGCAGCCCACGTTCCGCCCTCGAGAACTTTCGCCAGCGGCAAAGCTTCCGCGTCCATACCAAGACGCTGGCGCAAACCTTCCGCCAGTTTATCGAGGAGCGCCACAGTCAGCGCGCGCCACTCAACCACGAGCGTTGATCCGATGTCGTGCTCGCGCGCGATCTCCGATGCGTCACGAAACGTCAGCACGCCGATGTCGATGAATAGACCGCCGTTGCGGTATTCAGCGAGCCCCGTCAGGCCGTCGATATCGACGACGGTAATGCCGGCCGCCTGCAACGGCTCGATCAGAGAATAGGCAAGCCATTGGGACAGCTTATGCAACGGCACCAATTGGCTGGTCGAATCGGCCGTAATGAGCAGCGGATGCCGCCAGCAATCGCCGAGCGGGATGCCCGCGAGTTCATGTCGCGATGGCCAGATGCGGCCGAAGTGACGCAGGAGCTCGGCGAGGATCGTTGGAGCCGCGAGTCTTCCATCTACCGCCAAGGCCGCCAAGTGATCGAACAGGCCGCCGGGGCGAGGTTTGTCGCCGCGCCCAAAGATCTCCGGCTTGCCGGCGACGACATCGCCGAGACGTCGCAGCAATGCGGCGCGGCCCGAGATATTTATCAAGCGATTGCCGTCCGCGACCTGGAAGGCGAGGCGCAGGACGTCATCCGATAGCCGCGTTAAGGCTTCGGCGTCGACCCGCAGCGGATCGCCCGGCGAGGATGAAAAATCGCCGCGGACAAACATGTCGAGAGAAGCAAGCGCCAGTCCCTCGGAACGGCCGATGGTCGCCCCCGTGGACTTATCCTTGTAGCGCCATTGCGACCCGGCGCCTGCATCGAGTAGTACGCTGACGATGGCGAGGTCGAATGCGGCGCGTGCCCGCGCGGCTCCGTCGCGCCATTTTGCCGCCGTATCGATCGACGCCCAACGGTCCACGCCATCGACGGCGAAGTGTCGCCAGCGCGAATGGAATGGGACGTCCAGCGCGGGATAGGCTTTGCGCGTCGTCTCCAGGACCAGATCAATCGCCGGATCGAGGCGGTCGAGATCGACGCGGAAGTGCCGAAGCTTGCCCTCGAGCCCGATCGCCAGCATTCGGTGCGCGCGCTCGCGAACCGCTTGGGCGCTCAATAGCAAATGGGCTGCACTCCGGTCGGACTTCACGAGGCATTCCCGGCGGGCTCTTAGTATTTGTTGAGGGAGCGCCCGATGGAATTCGTCAAGTCCTGCGGGCTCAGTGGTTCGGGCGTGAAATATCCGGCGGCTTTCTTGGCCGCCATCTCCACATGCGCATCGGCGGGGATGAGGCCGTCCGGGATCGCGATTCGCTCGACAATCTCTATCCCTTGTTCGACCAGCGCATCATGTTTCATGTCGCTCATCGACACGAACCGGTCGATCCGCTTCACGCCGAGCCAGTGTAGCGGATCGGGCATGAGTTGCTGGAACCGAGCGTCCTGGACGCCGGCAACGCATTCGGTGCGCTCGAAATACGCCGCCGCCGCGTCGCCGCCCTCCTGCCGTTTGCGCGCGTTGTAGACGAGGAACTTGGTGACTTCGCCAAGCGCCCGACCTTCCTTGCGATTGTACACGATGACGCCGAGGCCGCCGGACTGGCCAGCCCGCGCGCATTCCTCGATCCCGTGAAGAAGATAAGGACGGCAAGTGCAGATGTCAGACCCGAAGACGTCCGAGCCGTTGCACTCGTCGTGGACCCTGCAGGTGATAAGCGTTCGCGGATCGGTAAGCCTACCGATGTCGCCGAACAGATACATCGTAGCCCCGCCGATTGGCGGCAGAAAGACCTGCAGATCGGGCCGCGTCACGAGTTCGGGGAACATGCCGGCTGTCTGCTCGAACAGCGCGCGGCGCAGGGCGCTTTCCGTTGTTCCAAATCGCTCGGCGATTCCCGGCAGATACCACACGGGGTCGATCGCTATCTTGACCACGGAGACGCTGCCATTCTCATTGACCACCACGCCGTCGTTGACCAGCCGCCCTGCGGCCAGGGCACCCTGCAACTCGTGGAGATCGATTCGCGCGCGCGTGACGGCGATGCTCGGCCGGATATCGACACCTTCGGAGATTTCGGCGCTGAAATTTTCCGCGACCAGATGGCCCCAGGGGTCAAGCGATACGATGCGCTGCGGCTCGCTCCATTGCGGGAACGGCCCGATGGTCGCAGCCGGATGGGTGTTCGTGAGATCCGGGCGGTGGATGGGATCGAGCGCGCCGGAGGAGACCGCAAGCGCGCGGTAGACCGCGTAGGAGCCGCCATGGGTGCCGATGACGTTGTGATCCTGCGGCCGCGATACCGTGCCGACAATCGGCCCCCGTTCGCGCGCCGTCGCCGCTCCCCATTTGATGGGGAATTGCAGCTTTCCTCCCGGATCGGGATGCGAGGTGAGCCGAATGTGGTCGATATGGTTGGGACGGGTCATCGCAAGCGAACCCCGAAATGGCGACGGCCCGCCGAAATGACGGGCCTGATCGCTTTAGTCTAAATTCTGAGGCCGAAGCCTGATAATATAATAATATCTCCCCTGCGAGAACACAATACCGCCGACCGGAACGGAGGGGCAGATGGGGCGACTGCGGATTACCATGGCCGGAGGCCGTTACGATCGGACCCGTGCGCTCATCGACGGTTCGGTCCGGCCCGAAGGCATAAATCTCGAATATGTCGAGATGCCGATCGAGGAAGTGTTCTGGCGCGTGTTGCGATATGCCGAGTTCGATGTCGCCGAGTGCTCGCTCGCCTATTACTTGATCTCCAAGTCGCGCGGCGGTCCGGATTT
>CAMAWF010000068.1 GCA_945861895.1 Rhizobium sp. Q54 | reverse complement strand
CGCGGCGGCAACCTTGTCGGCATTCTTGGCGTCCGCCATGAAGCGCGCCGCCTCGATCATGGCGGCGAGCGTGCGCACGTAGGCGTCGCGATTTTCCTTCATTTTGTCCGCGCGCACGACCAGCATCAGATAGTGGCTGGTCGGGTTGGTCTTCTTCATTTCCAGAACCATGTGAAGCTTCTTGCCTTGCGCCTCGATCATCGCGAGATCGTCGAGGTGCAAGATGCCAAACGTGAGACGGCCAGCCAGCATGGCCGGGCCCGAGGTGGATCCGAGCGCTACCTGCTGTACGTCCTCGATCTTCACGCCCGGGCAGCCGACCAGCATCGAGCGCAATGCGACCGAGCGCGCGCCGCCGACCGAGTCGACGCCGACGCCTTGGCCGACAATGTCCTTGCAATCGGTCTTGGCCGGATCGGTGGAGGCGAGCACCCAGTCGGGGTTCGGCCAGCCGTAGATCGCCACGACATCGGCGCCGGTATTGGAGACCTGGTTGATGACCGGGGGCGAGGGCGACATCGACATGTCGATCTCACCGGCGATCACCGCGCGCGCCGCCGCGGTGCCGTTATCGAACTGGCGCAGCTCGACATTGGCGCCGTGCTTTTTGAACAGCCCTTCTTTTTCCGCCACCATGGGCTGCACGTTGGTGAAGATCGGCGGAATGCCCGGCATTCCAATGACAACCTTCTTGCCTTGCGCCAGCGCAGGCGCGCTCGTCAGCGTGGCGAGGCCGAATGCGGCAACCGCCATAGTCAATTTAAGTAACATGCTCTCCTCCTGTATTCGGGCCGTAATTGGCGGATGCCATTACGACTTCTCGAGTTGAAATTCGGCTTTTTGCGCTTCGTTCATCAGCGTTCCCCACACCCGCTCGCGCAGTTCGGCGAAGCGCGGCTCGCGCAGCGTCGCCCGGCTGCGCGGATGCGGCAGATCGATGGCGATGTTCTCGTGGATGCCGCTCGGCCGCCCCTTGAGGACAATGACGCGGTGGCCAAGCAGCACCGCTTCCTCGATCGAATGGGTAACGAAGATCATCGCGGTCGGCCGCTGCTCCCAGATTCGCAGCAGCTCGAATTGCAAAATCTCGCGCGTCTGCGCGTCCACCGCGGCAAACGGCTCGTCCATCAGCAGCACGCTGGGCTCGACCGCGAGCGCGCGCGCCAGGCCGCAGCGCTGCTGCATGCCGCCGGACATCTGATAGGGATAGGCTTTTTCAAAACCCTTCAGCCCAACGAGTTGGATAAATTCCGGCACCCGCCGCTCGATTTCGGATTTCGATGCGCCTGCCATGCGCAAACCATAGGCGACATTGTCGAACACCGTCTTCCACGGGAACAGACCGAAATGCTGGAACACCATCGCCACCCCGGCGATGGGTTCCGTCACGCGCTGCTTGTCGACCCAAATCTCGCCGGCATCGACCGGCAGCAGGCCGTCGATACAGCGCAACAAGGTGGTCTTGCCGCAGCCGGAAGGGCCGACAATGGCGACGATTTCACGTTCGCCGACGTCCAGGTTCACGCCGCGGAAGACTTCGAGTGCGCCATAGCTCTTGCCGAGACCGTTGACGCGGATGCGGGCGGCGTTGCTTGCCGGCTGCGCGGCGCCGGTGGGCCGCAAGTTGCTGACCGAGACGTCCGTCACTCCGCGGCCTGCGACGATGGCTTGGGCTCGATCTTGGCCCAGTAATCGGTCGCCATTTTGGAGTGCCGCAACGCCTCTTCGGTCTCGAAGCCGGGCGCCATCGAGCCGTCGGTGCCGGCCAGAATCTGATGATGCTCGATATTGAGCGTACGCAGCCAGCGCTGCTGACCCATGGTGATCGCGATGAAATAACCGATCTCGACCAGTTCCGGCTCGCTGAAATGCTTATGCAGCCGTGCCCAGAAATTGTCGTCGGTCGGCAGGTCCCAGGTGATCGCTTCGGCGTAAGCGAGCGCGGCTTTCTGCTTGTCGTTGTAGCGCGTCGAGGATTCGAAATTGATCAGGTCGCGGTAGTCGTCCTCGATGATGCCCGCCTTCGCCGCCTTCATGGAACGCTGGTTGCCGCAGAACTCGCACAGCACCGAGCGTGAAACGTAGATGCGGCAAAGTTCCTTGATGTTGTGGTCGGCGACGCCGCGGTGGAACACATCGCGCCAGGTATTGGCGAACGACCAGAAAGTCGCGGGCACATGCGCGCGAACAGCCTGGCTCTCCGGCCGCGGCGTGCCCTCGCGTGCGCAGCGTTCGAACTCGGCGAGCATGGCGGGATCTTTCACCGTCGCCGGATCGACATAGCTAATGCGAGGTTTAGTCATCGGACGCTTCCTTCCAGAATGAGTTGATTGCCGCCGGTTGTCTCGCCGACGCTGCCCGGCAAATTCCCGGGCATGTTGCCGCAATAGTGCCAACCCGGCAACGCCGCCACCGCGCCCGTTTTGCCGGATTTTCCCGGCGTTTGCGATCTTTCATCGCATGGGCACCGCCGGCGCCCGCCCAAGCAAGCGGTAGGTACTCATTAGGATAAACAGATCATTACAAGAATAGCGATGGTTCTGCGGCCATCGTTAATATCCTTAAAGGTTACTCTAAAGTTGAACTGAGCACGAACACCTTTCATAAACGCTAGGAATTCAGGCTCTTTTCAGCATAGGCCGAGAACTAGGTACAGTTTCATCGATTCAATACTTCCTCAGAACATATACTCGGTACAACAAGGCCGGGAAAAAGTTTCGGTCGCGTCGAACAGGAAAAAAGCCGTGCGTGCCAGCACCATCGTCATGATCGGGTTCGCCGTCGTTTTCGGCCTGCTCGCGGTCTTCATCTCGCAAGCCTGGCTCAACAACCAGGCCGATATGCGCGCGAAGAATCTGCAAGCGAACAAGAAGCCGGTGGCGACGCAAACCATCGTTGTCGCCAAGCAGCCGCTGCGCTTTGGCGCCGAGCTTAACGCGTCGGTGCTGCAAGAAGTGGTCTGGCCGGCGGAAGCTCTGCCGGCCGGCGCGTTTGCAAAAATTTCCGACATGCTGGCGGGCGGCCGCCGCGTCGTGCTCGCGGCGATCGAGCCGAACGAGCCGGTGCTTGCGCTCAAGATCACCGGCCCCGGCCAGCGCGCCACATTGTCGGCGCTGGTGGCGCCGGGAATGAAGGCGGTCACCATCCGCGTCAACGATGTCGAAGGCGTCGGCGGCTTCGTGCTGCCCGGCGACCGCGTCGATGTGGTGCTCACGCGTCAGATCGAAAAAGGCTCGGCCACGACCGAAGTCGTGCTGCAAAACACCCGCGTTCTCGCCATCGACCAGAGCGCCGACGATCGCGCCGCCAAGGCGACGGTCGCCAAGGCCGTCACGCTCGAAGTCGGAATTGTCGAGGCGCAGAAGGTCTGGTTGGCGTCGTCGGTGGGAAGCCTTTCGCTGCTGCTGCGCAAGGCCGGCGAAACCGATTCGGAAAAGACCCGCAAGATCACGCTCAAGGATCTCGGCTCCGATGTGGTGAGCGAAGTCAAAGGCAACAGCGTCACCGTCGTGGTGACGCGCGCATCGTCGAAGCAGGAATACAACGTGCCGGTCGAGGGGAACAACGGCGTCGTTGCATCCAACGCGCGGAGGCAAATCGCTCAATAGCGAGCCGCGCGTTGAATCGGATTGGGGAATGACTTCGTTGGGGAGAGTGTCGTGAATAACAATAATCATCATGCAGCCGGGTTTTCCTGGTGGCAACCGGACGGGACCTCGAAGCGCGGCAACTGGCTGCGCGACCTGGCCATGGCATTGGCGGTCGCGCTTGCGGCGTCGTTGCTGTGCGCGATCGGCGAAGCGCATGCGCAGTACAAGACGATCCAGATCAGCGGCGCCAATCGCACCGCCATGGTCGTGGTTTCCATCGGCAAGTCGCAAGACGTGCGCACCGACACCAGCTTTGTCGATGTCATGGTCGGCGATCCAGAAGTGGCCGACGTCAACCCGCTGACCGACCATTCGCTCTCGATCCTCGCCAAGAAGATCGGCACCACGCGGGTTTCGGTTTATGCCGAAGGCAAGAAGCTCATCGGCATTTTCGACGTCGAGGTGTCCTATGACGTCACGCGGCTGTCGAACGAGCTGGCGCGGCGTTTCCCGGGCTCGCAGATCACGGCGTCCTCGGTCAATGGCCGCATCATGCTTTCCGGCTCTGCGCACGACGCAGTGACGCTCGACAAGGCGGTCACCATCGCGCGCCAGTTCGGGCCGGAGATCATCAATTCGGTTTCGGTCGCGCAGCCGCAGCAGGTGATGCTGGAAGTGCGCTTCGTCGAGCTTTCGCGCACCGCAGGGCGCGAACTCGGCGTGCAGTGGAACAGCTTTTCCAACGGCGGCCGCTCGCTCGCCAATATTGGCAATCGCACCGGTGCCAGCCAGCTGCCGATCACCAACGGGTACACTTTCAAGCAGCCAAACTCCATCACGCCCTCCGTGGGCGGGCAGAATGTCGCGGCCTCCGCGGCGACGATCTCGCCGGTGGTCGCAGCCGGTGTGCTTTCAGGCACCGCGCCGTTCGGCTTCCTGGTCGGCAAGCTGATCGCCAGCGGCATGTCGGCGGACGTGCTGATCAATGCGCTGGAACAAAAAGGCGTGGCGCGCAGCCTCGCCGAGCCTAATCTGGTCGCGCTCTCGGGCGACACCGCGAGCTTTCTCGCCGGCGGCGAGTTTCCGGTTCCGGTGCCGGGTGCGCTCGGCCAGGTCACCATCGACTACAAGCGCTATGGCGTCGGTCTTGCTTTCACGCCGACCGTGCTCAGTGGCAGCCTGATCAATCTCAAGATCGAGCCGGAAGTCAGCCAGCTCGACACCAGCCATCCGGTGACGGTCGGCGGCATTTCGGTGCCGCCGTTGATCGTGCGCCGCGCATCCACCACGGTCGAGCTGCGCGATGGGCAGAGTTTTGTCATCGGCGGGCTGTTGCAGAGCCAGGGCCAGACCGCGGCGCAACAGTTGCCGTGGCTCGGCGATGTGCCGGTGCTCGGCGCGTTGTTCTCGAGCAAGCAGTATCAGAAGAACGAGACCGACTTGGCTATCATCGTGACGCCGCGCCTGGTGCGTCCGATGCGGCCCGGCGATCCGATCAAGACGCCGCTCGACAATACATTGCCGCCGAACGACGCCGACTTCTTCCTGATGGGCAAGCATGAACTTACCCCGGCGATGGCGCGCGTTGCCGCCGGCAGCACGCTGCCGTTCACCGGGCACATCATCGATCTTCCCAAGGGAGGCTCCCATGCCGCGATCCGCTAACGGCTTTACCCCGCGCGCGATCGCCGCGGCGGTGGCGCTCGGTGCGCTGCTCGGCGGCTGCTCAAACATCTATTACGACCGCCGCGACACCATCGGTCTGTCGGCCGGCGATGCGGCGGCGGCGAACCAGGTCACGCAGATGGTCGATCCCTGGCCGCGCGACAGCGCCAACCGCGACATCGCGTCCAACGGCGCCAAGATGCAGTCGGCGGTCGAGCGCTACCGCACCAACAAGGTGATTCCGCCGACCAACGCCACCACCAGTTCGACCGCCTATCAGCAGGCGCAACAGAGCGCCAATGCGGCTTCGAATTCCGCCCCGTCCACATCCGCCAGCCCGCCGCCGCCGGCGATCAAGTGACCGCGAGTTGATACCATGCGAATTGGCCGACCCAACAGCGCAGCGAACAAGACCCGGGTGGTGGTTCTCACCGCCGATTCGGTGTTTGAGCAGTCGGCGCGCACGACCTTCGGCGCCAGCGCGCAGATCGACCTGCGCGTGGTCAGCGGCACGCTTGCCGCCGTCGACGAAAAGCTCGACGTCACAGGCGCGACCGTCGTGGTGATCGATCTCGATGCCGGCGATGCGGAGTTGCAGGCGTTGCAGCGGCTGATGGTGCGGGCCGGCTGGCCGCCCGTGGTCGTGGTGACGCAGGCGTTCGATGAGAACGTCGCGCGCACGCTGTTGCAGATGCGGGTTGCGGATTTTCTGGTGAAACCGGTGTCTCCGGTCGAGCTGGTGCGCGCCTGCGCGCGCGTGGCGAAGGGCCCGGCCGGCAGCGAAGCCACCGAGGCGCAGATCTATACGTTTTTGCCGGCGGTCGGCGGGGCGGGCGTCACCACGCTTGCGGTGCAGACCGCGATGCTGCTGCTCAACAGCGGTCAGCGCGTGCGCTCATCGACATGTCTGGTCGATCTCGACTTTCAGCACGGCGCGGTCGCCGATTATCTCGACCTCGAACCGCGGCTCGATCTCGGCGAAATCGAAGGCCGTCCGGAACGGCTCGACCGCCAGCTGCTGGAAGTGATGCTGTCGCATCATTCCTCCGGCCTTGCGGTGATCGCCGCGCCCAACCGGCCGGCGGAGATGCGCTCATTCGACCCCGACATGGTGACGCGCCTGCTCGATCTGGTGTCGACCAATTTCGACTACGTCGTGTTCGACATGCCGCGCACCTGGTTCTCCTGGACCGACAGCGTGCTGCTCGGCTCGAACAAATTGTTCGTCGTGAGCGAGACCACGGTGCCGGGCCTGCGACACGCCAAGCAATTGGTGGCGGCGATCAAGGAACGCATGGGCGACGGGCCGAAGCCGCAGGTCATCGTCAACCGTTTCCAGCAGCGCATGTTCTCCTCCGGCCTGCGCCGCGCCGATCTCGAGCAGACGCTCGGCGACAGTTTCGCGGCCGCTATTCCCAATCACTACAATCTGGTGCGCGAGGCAATCGACCGCGGCGTTCCGCTCGACGAGGTCAAGCCCGGCAACAAGATCACGCAGCAACTCAAGAAGCTGGTGCTGCCGCAGGCCGCCGCCAAGGTGGCGCCGCAACCCGCTCCGCTCCTGAAAAAACTTAAATTCTCCCTCGCGCGCTGACGCGCCGGAACCGCCGCTCGACAAGGAACGATAAAAAATGGCCGGCCGTTTCACCGCCAAGCGCGTCGCAGCGCACGACCTGCCGCCGATCGAGGAGCCGTCGCCCTCGGCGCTGGAAGGCGTTTCATGGACGGTATTTCCGGAAGCCCCGGCCGAACCGGCGGCGCCGGCGCAGCAATCGTCCAATCCGCTGCTCAGCGACAAGCTGCTCGACGCCAAGGTCCGCCTGCATCGCCGGCTGATCGAGGAGATCAATCTTTCGGCGCTGGAAAAGCTGCCGGAGGAAGAAATCCGCAACCACGTCCAGCAACTGGTGTCGCAATATGTGCTGGTCGAGCGGCTGGCGCTCAACGCGCAGGAGCTGGCGGAATTCGTCTCGGAAATTCTTGACGAAATGACAGGCTTGGGTCCGCTGGAGCCGCTGCTCAAGGATCCGAGCATCAGCGACATCCTGATCAACGGCCATGAATGCGTCTATGTCGAGCGCGGCGGCATCCTCGAGCCTTTGGCGGTGCGCTTCAAGGACGAGAACCATCTGCTGCGCATCATCAACAAGATCGTCTCGGCGGTCGGCCGGCGCGTCGACGAATCGCATCCGATGTGCGACGCGCGCCTGCTCGACGGTTCGCGCGTCAACGTCGCGGTGCGGCCCATTGGCGTCGATGGCCCGCTGGTATCGATCCGCAAATTCTCCAAGAAGCCATTCAACCTCAGCAAGCTGGTCGAAATCGACGCGCTGCGCCCGCAAATGGCGGAACTGCTGGCCGCCGCCGTGAAATCGCGTATCACCACGATCATTTCCGGCGGCACCGGTTCAGGCAAAACCACCATGCTCAACGCGCTTTCCGCCTTCATCTCGGAAAAGGAGCGCCTGCTCACCATCGAGGACGCGGCCGAACTTCAGCTCCAGCAGCCGCATGTCGGCCGCATGGAGACGCGGCCGCCCAACGTGGAAGGCAAGGGCGAAATCCGCCAGCGCGAACTGGTCAAGAACGCGCTGCGCATGCGGCCCGACCGCATCATCCTCGGCGAGTGCCGCGGCGAAGAAGCCTTCGACATGTTGCAGGCCATGAACACCGGCCACGAAGGCTCGATGGCCACCATCCACGCCAATACGCCGCGCGACGCCGTCTCGCGCATGGAGCAGATGATCGGCATGGCCGGCCTGCCGATGACGGTGTCCTCGATCCGCGGCCAGATCGCCGGCGCCATCCAGTTGATCGTGCAATTGCAGCGCCAGTCCGACGGCAAGCGCAAGGTCACCAGCATCGCCGAAATCACCGGGATGGAAGGCGACATCATTCAGATGCAGGAAATCTTCAAATATGTCCGCACCGGCACCGCGCCGGACGGCACCGTGCAAGGCCATTTCCAGGCCACCGGCGTGCGGCCGCGCTTCCTCGCCCATCTCGTCAATCAGGGCATCAATATTCCCGGCGCCATGTTCGACCCCTCAAAACCGCTCTGACGCCGATGTTCGACTTCGATCCCATTTATCTCATCTATGTTCTGGTCGGCGTCTCCGCGATGCTGTTCGTCGAGGGCGTCTATCTGCTGTTGTTCACCAAAAGGTCGTACCGCAAGAACATCAACCGGCGCCTGCAATTGCTCGAAGGTAAACCGGACCGCGAAAGCGTCCTCGTGCAGTTGCGGCGCGAGCGCGGGCTGACCAGCGGCGGCGACTACCGGCTGCCGCTCGTCAATCTCAATCGGCTGGTGCTGCAATCCGGCCTGTCGCTCGGCTTCGGGCGGCTGATCATTTTCATCGTGGCCGGCATGGCTGCGGCGTTCGCCGCCACCATGATTTTCGACGGGCAATTGTCGCACGCCATCATGGCCGCGCTGTTTTGCGGTTTCGTCCTGCCGTTCGGTGTGCTGCATTTCCTGCGCGGCCGGCGGCGAAAGAAATTCAGCGCGCAATTCCCGGACGCCATCGACATGATCGTGCGGTCCTTACGCGCCGGCCATCCGGTGCCGATCGCGATCGGCATGGTGGCGCGCGAAGTGGCGGACCCGATGGGCGGCGAATTCGGCATTGTCACCGACGAAATTACCTATGGCGCCGATCTGGAAACCGCGATGCGCAATCTCTATTTCCGCGTCGGCACCGACGATCTGCCGCTGTTCGTGACGGCGGTGGCGATCCAGGGCTCGACCGGCGGCAATCTCGGCGAGATTCTGGAAAATCTTTCCTCCGTCATCCGTCAGCGCTTCAAGATGCGCCGCAAGATCCGCGCGCTCGCCGCCGAAGGCCGGGCGTCGGCGATGATCCTCTCCTCGCTGCCGATCGGCATGTTCATGGTGATCCAGCTCGTTGCGCCGGATTTCTATGCGAATGTCTGGAAGGAGGACGTCACCAAGCTCGCCTTGCTGCTCGCCGGCTGCTGGATGGGCGTCGGCAATTTTATCATGTACCGGCTGGTCAATTTCAGGATCTGATCGATGGGCACGATTTTCGATCTCTTGACCGACATCTTCGGCGACAACTCGGCAATGATGCTGGGCCTGCTGGTATTTCTCGCGGTCGGCACGCTCGCCTTCTCGGTCATGGCCGCCGTTCGCGTGCGCGGCGCGGTCAAGCGGCGCGCCTCGCGGATCATGGACGACGGCGGGCGCGCGGGAAATTCGTCGCGTTCGCTGCGCGGCTCAAGCCTGAAAGCCGTCCAGCAGCTGATCGAATACACCACCAAGCATTACGCCGCCACCAACAACGAGAACATGAAGGTGCTGCGCCGCCGCCTGATCCAGGCCGGCATTTACGATCCGCGCGCCGTCGGCTTCTTTTTCATCGCGCGCACCGCGCTCGCCGTCGGCCTTGCCGTCGCCATTTTCATCTTCCTGCCGATGTTCGCCTCGACCGGCGGCTCGGTCTTCTGGCTCATCGTCATGGTCGGCGGCATCGCCGGCTATGTCGGCCCGAGCATGTACATCGACAAGCGCATCGGTGCGCGGAAGATCGAGCACCGCGCCGGCTTTCCCGATTTCATGGATCTGCTCGTGGTCTGCGCCGATTCCGGACTGAGCATGGAAGCCGCACTCGAGCGCGTCGGACGCGAGCTGGGCGACAGCTATCCGTCGCTGAGCGCAAACCTGCACATGACAAATCTGGAAATCCGCGCCGGCCGCAGACTGAGCGAAGCGCTCGAACATCTCTCCGAGCGCCTCGGCCTGGAAGAGGCGCGCTCCTTCGCCACGCTGATCGACCAGTCGATCGAGCTTGGGTCGAGCATCACCGATGCGCTACGCGTCTACAGCGACGACATGCGCCACAAGCGGCTCTCGCGCGCCGAGGAAAAGGCCTATGCGCTGCCGGCCAAGCTTTCGGTGCCGATGATGGTGTGCATCTTCCCGGTGCTGTTCGTGGTCATCCTGCTGCCGGTTTTCGTCCGCCTGCATGTGGGGAATTTCTGAGCATCTGCCCCGCAAGCCTTTGATCTGGCCGGACTATCGCGCCCGGCGAGAGATTCTTAACCATCCTCGCCTAGCTTGACGGCACCCATTCCATTCAAGGGTGTTTCAGGCATTGCCATGCGAGTTGGAGTAGCCCGCGCCCTGGTCATTTCGGCGGCATGCACGCTGTGGCTGGCGGGCTGCGGGAGCTCGTCGAAATTTTCCGATCTGATGAAGGCGAAGGACGCCGGCTCGGACACCTCCATGGCTTCGGCCGATCCCAGGGCGGACGGCACGGGCGACAATCCGGCCGATCCGTCGACCACCGGATCGGTTTCCCCGGCCGAGGGCGAGGCGCCGCTGGCCGCGCCGGGGCTGCTTGGCAGCGCGCCGAACGACGACCTCAATCTCGGCAAGAAACAATTCCGCGAGCAGAATTTCGGCCTGGCGGAAAAACATTTCCGCCGCGCCGTCGAGCTGCATCCGACCGATGGCGAAGCCTGGGTCGGGCTCGCCGCGTCCTATGACCGGCTGCGCCGTTTCGACCTCGCCGACCGCGCCTATGGCCAGGCTGTCAAGATCGTTGGGCCCACCGCGGAAGTGCTCAACAACCACGGCTACTCTTATATGTTGCGCGGCGACTACAAGCGCGCGCGTGCGAAACTTTTGCAGGCGCAGGCGGCGGCGCCGGATAATCCTTACATCAAGAACAATCTTGAGCTTCTCGCCAAGAGCTATCGCAAGGGCAAAGCGATCGAATAAGGCCGCGATGCCGATGGCATGGCGTTCGATTTATTGTAGCGTTGGTTTCAATTTCAGCCCGGCAAGCGGATACTGGGCATTCGCAAGACGAACACTCGCAAGGATCGATCGGCGTGGAAAATTTGCGTCCCGTCACCCTGATTACCGGCGCTTCCGCCGGAATCGGGGCGGCGCTCGCGCATGTGTTCGCCCGCAACGGGCATCGACTGGTTCTGGTCGCTCGCCGCGCGGCGAAACTCGACGCGCTGGCGGCGGAGATTGCCGGCGCCGGCGGGCAGCGGCCGCTGGTGTTGCCGCTCGATCTCGAACGCCCCGGCGCGGCGCGCAACATCGCCAATGTACTCGGTGCGCAAGGCATGGAGCCGCAATTCATCGTCAACAATGCCGGTTTTGGATTGGTCGGGCAGGCCGCCGCGCTTAAAAGCGACGAGCAGATCGCGATGATCGATCTCAATGTGCGCACGCTTACCGAACTCTCGCTCGGATTCATCGATAGCCTCGCGCGCCATCGCGGCGGTCTGCTTAATGTCGCTTCGGTCGCCGGCTTTCTCCCGGGGCCCGGGATGGCAGTCTACTATGCCACCAAGGCCTATGTGATCTCGTTCAGCGAGGCGCTGCACCGCGAATGGCAACCGCTAGGCGTGCGGGTGACGGCGCTTTGCCCGGGGCCGGTATCGACCGAATTCGCGGCGCGCGCCGGGGTTGACGGCGACTACGCATCGTCGATTTTTTCGGTTGCGGCGGAGCGGGTGGCGGAACAAGGCTATCGCGGGTTGATGCAAGGCCGCCGGCTGGTGGTGCCGGGATTTGCCAACAAACTGGTGACGTCGCTGGTACGGTTCGTGCCGCGCAATATGCTGCTGGCGGCGGTGGCCTTGCGGCAGAGCCGCCGCAGGCCCGCGCCGGGCTCATAGCTCTCCCGCGCCGCCCGTGTTGCAAAGCGCATCGAACCCGGTAGGAGTCGGGCCGCCCTCTTTGCCGGATTCGCACCGCGACGCCATGATGATACCATGACCAAGCCGGTCCTCATTATTTTGCACCAGGAACATTCCTCGCCCGGCCGGGTCGGGCAGGCGCTCGTGCGCCTGGGCTTTCCGCTCGATATCCGCCGCCCGCGCTTCGGCGATCCGTTGCCGGAGAACATGGACGGGCATTCCGGCGCGGCGATCTTCGGCGGCCCGCAGAGCGCCAACGACAGCGAGGATTTCATCCGCCGCGAAATCGACTGGATCGGCGTGCCGCTGCGCGACAACAAACCCTATCTCGGCATTTGTCTCGGCGCGCAAATGATGGCGCGTCATCTCGGCAGCCGCGTCTACCCGCATCCGCAAGGACACGCCGAAGTCGGTTATTATCCGATCCGCCCGACCGCGGCCGGGCTCGAAGTTTGCGAAACTTGGCCCGATCACGTTTATCAATGGCATCGCGAGGGCTTCGACTTGCCGCGCGAGGCGGAAATCTTGGCCGAAGGCGACGCCTTCTTCGTGCAGGCGTTCCGTTACGGCAGCGGCTATGCCCTGCAATTCCACCCGGAAGTCACCCACGCCATGATGTGCCGCTGGACCGTGCGCGGCCATGCGCGCTTGCAACTCCCCGGCGCCAAGCCGCGCGCCGAGCATTTCGCCGATCGCGCGGTGCACGATCTTGCGGCGCGCAACTGGCTTGTCGCTTTTCTCAACCGCTGGATTGGCCGCGGCGCCGCGCAGCCGGCGCACGCGGAAGGCTAGCGAGAGCTTGGTGGAGCCAGGCGGGATCGAACCGCCGACCTCCTCATTGCGAACGAGGCGCTCTCCCAGCTGAGCTATGGCCCCAAGCTCTCCAGCTTTGCGATCCCGGCTATAACGGCGCGGGTTCCGGGCTGTCAAGGACGGCCGCTTTTACGCCGGTCCGCTTGTTCCCGAGCGTGCGACCCGCTAGATTCGCGCATCCTTATTGGCCAAGAAATACGTCAAGCACCATGCGCTCAATCCTCGACATCATTCTCCTGATCCTGCAAATCTACGTCTGGCTGCTGATCGCCGCGGCGGTGCTGTCGTGGCTGGTCGCCTTCAATGTGGTCAACACCCGCAACCAGGTGGTGGCGGTGATCGGCGACTTTCTTTACCGCATCACCGAACCGGTGCTGCGTCCGATCCGCTCGGTCATGCCCAATCTCGGCGGCCTCGATATTTCGCCGATCATTGTCATCCTCCTCATCTTTTTCCTGCAAAGCGTGATTGTCCGCTACATCTATCCCAACGTTTTCTAAATGGCCGGGCGGCCGTGGAATGCGGTCGCCGGCGGCTCCGCGCGCCTCAAGCGCCTGACCGTTACGGGCGACGGCGCAATGCTCGCCGCGGCGCTGGAGAATATCTCGCAGACACGATAACGATCGGCGTGGCGGGTATAGAACGGGAACCGGCGGGCAATGACTGCAAGCATCATCGACGGCAAGGCCATCGCGGCCGAGTTGCGCGGCAAGGTGACGGAGGCGGTGCATCGTCTGCTGCGCGACCGTGGTTTTGTACCGGGTATCGCGGTTGTGCTTGTCGGCCAGAATCCCGCCAGCGAGGTCTATGTCCGCAATAAATCCAAGGCGGTGACCGAGGCCGGAATGCGGCCGTTCGATCGGCATTTGCCGGAGAGCGTGAACGAGGCCGAACTGCTCGATCTGATTGCGCAGCTCAACGCCGATCCGGCGGTGCACGGCATCCTGGTGCAATTGCCGCTGCCGAAGCAGATCGATTCGCAAAAGATCATCGCGGCAATCGATCCCGACAAGGATATCGACGGTTTCCATCCGATGAATGCCGGCCGGCTGGCGAGCGGATTGCCCGGCCTGGTGCCGTGCACGCCGCTTGGCTGCATCATCCTCGCCAAAAAGGTGCATGCGTCGCTGACGGGACTTGAAGCGGTGGTGATCGGGCGCTCCAACATTGTCGGCAAGCCGGTGGCGCAATTGCTGCTGGCGGAGAACGCCACGGTGACGGTGGCGCATTCCAAGACGCGCGATCTGCCGGCGGTCTGCCGGCGCGCGGATTTGCTCGTCGCGGCGATCGGCCGGGCGGAAATGGTGCGCGGCGACTGGATCAAGCCGGGCGCGACCGTGATCGATGTCGGCATCAACCGCGTGGCGGGGCAAGGCGGCAAAACCAGAATCGTCGGCGACGTCGCCGCCGAAGTGGCGCAGGCGGCGGGCGCGCTCACGCCGGTGCCCGGCGGGGTAGGGCCGATGACCATTGCTTGTCTGCTGGCGAATACGTTGCGCGCCGCTTGCATGCAGCGCGGGTTGCCGGCGCCCAACATCGGGAGCTGACATGATCGGCAAATTTTTCTGCGCACTCGCCGCCGTCATCGCCGCGGGAGTTTTGGTCGCGGGATTTTTCAGCGCCCCGGCCGCAGCACAAGCGGTTGAAAGCGCTTATACGGCGCTCGATCTCGACAAATGCCGCCATACGCAGGGCAAGGAAGAAGAGGACTACGGCGAATGGCGGTGCAGCGGTTATGCTGGCATCGCCGTGCATGTGAGCGCCGGCGACCAGCGCAGCTATGTGAGCTACGGGCGCAACGCCAAGAAAGAACCCGCCGCCAAGCAGACGCTGGCCTCGTTCAACGGCGAAGGCGAAAAAATAGAATGGCGCGCCGAGCGCGGCGCTGACGGCAAGCTCAAGCCGTTTGCGACCATCATGCGCTGGAGCACCACCGTCTCCGGCGGGGATGAGCCGGTGCGCGGCGAGATGCTGGTGGTGACGCGCCTCGCACCGGGCCGCGTTTGCCACGTCGGTTATGTGGACGGCAAAGCCAATCCGGACGCCAACGCGCTGGCGCAAAAAATCGCCGACGGGCACGCGCGCAAATTCCGCTGCGGCGCCGACAAACCGATCGTGTTGGGAAACAAAGGCCCGGGCTTCAGCAGCCCGTACGGCGAGTAGCGCTACGTCACGCCTGCCAGGCGTAGGCAACCTTGTCGAGCACCTTGGCGCCGAAGCGTTCGGATGAGCGCGCAACCGCGCGACCGCCGAGCGCGCGATAGAATTCCACCGCTGGCTCGTTGTCCGACAACGCCCACACCACGACGGTCTTCAAGCCGCTTTGCAGCAGATCCTTGCGCGCGGCGGTGAACAGCCGGCGGCCAAAGCCCAATCCCTGATATTCCGGACGCAGATAAAGTTCGTAGACCTCGCCGTCATACGACAGGCTGCGCGCGCGGTTGCGGCCGTAGTTGGAATAGCCGGCGACCTGCTCGCCGAATTGCAGAATGGCGATGCGGCTGCCCTTGCGAATGGCGGAGTCCCACCAGTCCGGACCGCGGCGGTTCACCAGTTTATCGAGCTCGGTGCCGGGAATGATACCGCGATAGGTCGACCGCCAGGCATCGTCATGCGCCGCCGCAACCGCCAATGCATCGGACGGCTTCGCGCGGCGAATTTCGATAGTGACGGTGTTCATGGGCGGATATGAGCAAGCAACCCGCCGGCCATCAAGCCCCGTGTTTAATCATGGGTTAACGGTGTGGATTACTCGCAACAGCGTGGCGAAAATGCACTATCGGCGGGCATTTACTTGTCGCCGTTGCTCGCCGACGGGGCGAGAGTCGGCGCATGCGAGTGTCACATTCCGGGACTCGCGGCGATCCAGATGCGAATCAAATCGCGAAACTGATTCGTTTCGTTCTAGACTTCCACCGCTTCTTTCTGGCGCTCGTCGCGCTTGCGGTCGTTCTCGTCGAGCAGCTTTTTGCGCAGCCGGATCGATTTCGGGGTCACTTCGACCAATTCGTTGTCCTCGATATAGGCGAGCGCCTTTTCCAGCGTCATGCGGATCGGCGGTGTCAGCCGCACCGCTTCATCCTTCGATGTGGTGCGGATGTTGGTGAGCTTCTTGCCTTTGAGTACATTGACCACGAGATCGTTGTCGCGCGTGTGCTCGCCGACGATCATGCCGCGATAGACCTTCCAGCCCGGCTCGATCATCATCGGGCCGCGCGCTTCCAGGTTCCACAGCGCATAGGCGACCGCTTCGCCGGCGTCGTTCGAGATCAGCACGCCGTTGCGTCGTCCCTGCACCGTGCCCTTGTGCGGCGCATAGTTGTGGAACAGCCGGTTCATGATCGCGGTGCCGCGCGTATCGGTGAGCAACTCGCCCTGGTAGCCGAGCAGGCCGCGCGTCGGCGCGTAAAACACCAGCCGCTGCCGGCCGCCGCCGGAAGGCTTCATCTCGATCAGTTCGGCGCGGCGCTCGGACATTTTCTGCACCACGATGCCGGAATGCTCCTGGTCGAGGTCGATCACCACTTCCTCGATCGGCTCCTGCATTTCGCCGGTTTTTGGGTCTTCCCGCATCAGCACTTTCGGTCGCGAAACCGACAGTTCGAAGCCTTCGCGCCGCATGGTCTCGATCAGAATGCCGAGCTGCAATTCGCCGCGGCCGGCGACTTCCATGGAATCCTTTTCGTCGGATTCGCGCACGCGCAGCGCCACATTGCCCTCGCCCTCGCGCAGCAAGCGGTCGCGGATCATGCGGCCGGTCACCTTGTCGCCTTCGGTGCCGGCGAGCGGTGAATCGTTGACGCGGAACGTCATCGCCAGCGTCGGCGGATCGATCGGCTGCGCCGGGATCGGCGTGTCCACCGACGGATCGCAAATGGTGTGGGCGACGGTGGCGTTCGGCAGCCCGGCGATGGCGACGATGTCGCCGGCCTCCGCGCTATCCACCGCGGTGCGCTCAAGCCCGCGGAAGGCGAGCACTTTGGTGACGCGGCCCTGCTCGATCAGCTTGCCGTCGTGGTCGAGCACTTTCACGGATTGATTGGGCGCGATCGAGCCCGAGGTGATGCGGCCGGTGACGACGCGTCCGAGATAGGGATTGGCTTCGAGAATGGTGCCGAGCAGGCGGAACGGTCCCTGTTCGACCACCGGCGGCTTGACGTGCCGCAGCACAAGATCGAACAGCGGCTGCATGCCGTCCTGTTTCGATCCTTCCAGGCTGGTCGCCATCCAGCCTTGCTTGGCCGAGCCGTAGAGAATCGGGAAATCGAGCTGCTCGTCGCTGGCGTCGAGCGCGGCGAACAGATCGAACACCTCGTTGACCACCTGCGTCGGGCGGGCGTCGGGGCGGTCCACCTTGTTGATGACG
>CAMAWF010000067.1 GCA_945861895.1 Rhizobium sp. Q54 | reverse complement strand
AATGCCCGGCAGCACCTTGTCGGTCGGATGCGCGTGCGTGTGTCCTTGCGGCCCGTGATTATGGCCGGCATGGCCACCGGCCGCCGGACGCGCCGGGGTGCCGGCCGCGCGGTTGGCCGCGCCATGCGAGGGCTGCGGCCCGCGCGATGCGCCCGCCGCCCGCTCAGCCGTCAGGGCGACAAGCGCCGACACCACACCCGGAACGGCCTTCACCGCCGCCTCGGCCGCATTGCGCACCGGCTCCCAGGCCTTGACCGTGGCGGCATCGACCGTGACCGAAAAGAACACCTTGCCATCGCTGACGACGACGTCGGACAGGACCCCGGCCTCGGTGAGAGGCTGGCCATTGGGCGCGGCGACCTTGGCCAGCGCGCCGAGAACCTGTTCCTTAGAAACCGCCATGACCGTCATCCTTTAAGCCCACCGGGCGCCACCATAGGCATGCGCCTGAGCGGGTCAATCCGGCCAGGGGGTGGTTGACGGCGATGCCCCGGCAATGACCTATTGCGGCCAGAATTCGAACAGAACGGCCGTATCGGGCCGGAATTTCCAGGGAGACGGACGATGGCAAAGGTTGCATTTCTTGGCTTGGGCGTCATGGGCTACCCGATGGCCGGCCATCTCAAGACCAAAGGCGGCCACGAGGTGACCGTCTATAACCGCACCTTCGCCAAGGCCGAGAAATGGGTCGCCCAGTTTGGCGGCAAGGCGGCCAAGACGCCGAAGGAAGCCGCCACAGGCCAGGACTTCGTCATGTGTTGCGTCGGCAACGACAACGACCTGCGCGAAGTCACGCTCGGACCGAACGGCGGCTTTGCCGGCATGGGCAAGGGCACGATCTTCGTCGACCACACGACCGCTTCCGCCGAGATCGCCCGCGAACTCTACGCCGCGGCGACCAAAGGCGGCTTCGGCTTCATCGACGGTCCGGTGTCGGGCGGACAAGCCGGCGCCGAGAACGGCGTCTTGACCGTGATGTGCGGCGGCGACGCCGCCGTGTTCGACAAGGCCAAGCCGGTCATCGACTCGTACGCCCGCGCCTGCAATCTGATGGGCGCGCCCGGCTCCGGCCAGCTCGCCAAGATGGTCAACCAGATCTGCATCGCCGGTCTCGTACAGGGATTGTCGGAAGGTCTGCACTTCGCGCAGAAGGCCGGCCTCGACATCGAGAAGCTGATCGCCACCATCTCGAAGGGCGCGGCGCAATCCTGGCAGATGGAAAACCGCTACAAGACCATGGTCGCCGGCAAGTTCGATCACGGCTTCGCGGTCGACTGGATGCGCAAGGACCTGAGCATTTGTCTCGGCGAAGCGCGCAAGAACGGCGCCAATCTGCCGGTGACCGCTTTGGTCGATCAGTTCTACGCGCAGGTGCAGACCATGGGCGGCAAGCGCTGGGATACGTCCAGCCTGATGGCGTTGTTGGACAGGAAGTAGCCCGTTTTATCCCTCCCCTTTCAGGGGAGGGATAAGAAAGAAGCAGACGTGCGTCATCGCCCGTATTCTTTATCGGCCCCGGGCAGGCCGGCGCTTGAAAGTGCCTTCCGTCTTGCGCCCTCGACTTTTTCGATCGCGCATATCGGGTAAACCCGACATGCGCCGCGAGGGCGCGCGGAACGCCGGGGTCACAACAACCCCATAGCCCTGTGCACGATGTGAGTGAGTAGTACACAGGTCAGTCACCACGAAGTTGCCGGTTGCCCGGCGCTCCGCGCGCGGTGTTTATAGGTTTGCTCCGCTTGACCCCCGGTGGCCGGACGATTTCAGGCGCCCTCTCTTACGAAAGGTGCACCTAGCCACCGCTTCGGGGTTTCGTGGGCGGGCTTCGGAGACTTTCCTCAGCCTTAACGCCGCCGAACTCTGGTATCGAGCCCTTTGTACGTCAAAGCCGCGTTCCGCCTCTTTGGCCACGGCACGGCTGCCCCAGTGACTGCGTGCACGCGCAGTCGGGACCAAGCGGCTTGGACCTGCTGATGGGTTTGTTGCGCCGAATCTCCGACACCCCCACCAGCCACCGCTCCCCGCCCCAGCATCTGACGACGCTGATCAAACGCCCCTCGTAGATGGGACGGGATACGGCGCATTTAATCCTAGAGCGATGAACAGTCAAGAGATTATATGAATTAATTCCTTAGTTGCCGCGTCGTCTATTTTCTATTGCCATGACAATGGCTTACGGAGCCGGCGTCGCGCAAAAGGGAGCCGGCACGGTCAACAAACAGGGAGGGCGCGAGCCGCCACCCTGCTTCAGATGGCAAGCGCCAGCCCGTCTTCCGCCACCAGCACCCCCGCCGCTTTCGCGTCATCGATCTTGGCCAGCATGGTGTCGTTCATGTGCGTGATCATTGTCCGCTTCGCGCGCAATTCGCCGAGCCTGGCTTTAAGGATTTCCCAGCTCATATGGCCGGTCATTTTCGAGCCGGCATAGGCGTAGCATTCGCAGATGAACAGGTCGGCGTCGCGGGCAATGGGGAGCAGCGCGTCGGTCCATTCGGTGTCGCCGGAATAGGCGAACACCTTATTGCCGTCACCGATGCGCAGCGCCGTCGATGGCGCGCCGGACTGGTGGATCACCTCGGCGGTGCGCAGGCTGTGGCCAAGCACGTCGGTTTCGACGCCGACGGCGATCTCCTCCACGTCCCAGGCAAAGCGCCATTTGATGCCGGTCTTTGACTTGGGAAAGCAGGCTTCCAGCAGCGTATCGACGCGCGCCCGCGTGCCGGGAGGACCGGCGATCGTCAGCGGCTTTTCGCGCTTCGCGAGGAACTGCGCATGCAGCAGGAAAAACGGCAGGCCGCCGAAATGATCGCCGTGCAGATGCGACAGCACGACGCCGTCGATGCGGTTGGTGTCGATCTTTTGTGCGTTCAGCGCGGTCATCGACGAGGCGCCGCAATCGACCAGCAAAGTCGCCTTCGCGGTCTCCAGCATGAAGCAGGTGTTGTAACGGCCGCCGGAGCCGAAGGCGTCGCCGCAGCCGACGATGGTGAGGTGCATTCTATGAAATTCCTCGGCTGTTGCGTCAACCTACGCTCATGCCCGCGAAGGCGGGCATCCAGTTTTTTAAGAAGAGACTGGACCCCCGCCTGCGCGGGGGTGAGCGGAATTTTGAATTCGGATCGACAACGCTTCAAGCCTTGCTGCTCGGCCGCGCCGACACCGCGGCATGCCAGCGTTTCACATTGGCAAGGTTGTCCGGCATGACCAGGCGCGCCGGCTTCATGAAGTCGACGGCGCACAAGGTCGTGATGTCGGCGACCGAATATTTGTCGCCGGCGATGAATTCGCGCGTGGCCAATTCCTTGTCGATGAGTTCGAGAAACCAGATCGCCTTCGGCCGCATCGCCTCGGCATAGGCCGGCACCTGCGGAATTTCGTACTCCTTCATCGCCGGATGCAGATGGCGAAACACCGCCGCCACATTGGCGAAGAAATTGATCTCGCAGCGCCTGTTCCACATCTCGACCAGCGCGATTTCCTTGGCGCCCTCGCCGAACAAAGCCGGCTGCGGTTGCAGCACCTCGAAATAGCGGCAGATCGCCATCGACTCGGTAATGACCGTGCCGTCGTCGAGGACCAGCGCCGGCATGCGCTGGAACGGGTTGAGCGCGGTGTATTCCGGCGTGCGGTGCTGGAAGGTCGTCATGTCGACCTGCTCGGTCGGCACGGTGATGCCCTTCTCGGCGAGGAAAATGCGGGTGCGGCGCGGATTGGGCGCGGTTCTGGTGTCGTACAGCTTCATAATTTCGCCTCCCCGGCCGTTTTAGATGCCAGCAACCGAACACAGTCCAAATTCCCTGTCAAAGAAGCCTTTTTTCCTGCCGCATGATCTTTTCCGAAAACCGGTCCCCACTTTTCGGGATCATGCGGATGGTTAATAGGTGTTAACCGCGATGGAATACCGCCCTTCAGGGCCGGTCAACTTAAGCAAGGCCTTAAGGAATTTGCGCGACTTTGCCGGCTGGTTCCATGCGTAACGGCGTATCCCTTTCATGATCCCAGGCGAGCAACCCGACCTCTCCGCCCTGCCGCCGGAAACCTCGCCGGTGAAGCGGCGCCTGGCCGCGCAACATGTGCGCGACGCGCGCGACCGGCTGACCTCAAGCTCAGGCACCCGCCCGCATTTCGATTACGAACTGCTGCGGCAATACGCGCAGAACCGGCTGTCCGCCTCGCTGGTGATCCTGCTGCTGGTTGCGACCGTCGGCTTCCTGTCCAGCCTGTGGACCGGCGCGGTGACGGCCGGCGCATGGACCGGCTCGGTGCTGGTGATCCACGCCGTCATCATCACCAAATGCCGCCAGTTTCTCAACGAAGCTCAGGCCGGCGTCGCAATCCGCGCCTGGCGGTTTCGCTTCATCCTGCTCGATCTGTTCTACGGCCTCGCCTGGATGTTCATTTTGGTGCGCCCGGTCGGCGTCGACGAAAGCTCGAACACCTTCATGCTGTTCGTCATGCTGCTGGTGGTGGCGGTTTCCAGCATGCTGGCGTCCAGCCTGCCGATCGCGGTGTTTGCCGCGACGATCCCGGTCACGGCGGCGATCGCGCTCGGCTTCGCGCTGCAAGGCACACTGCGCGACTACATCCTCGCCATCATGGCGATCACCGCGCAAGGCTACTTCGCGCTGCTCGCTTACCGTCTCTATTCTACCACGCTGGCGACGCTGGAAGCGCGCGCAGAGAAAGACGCGCTGATCGGCGAACTCGAACAGGCGAAGGCGATCTCCGACGAAGCACGGCGCCGCGCGGAAGCCGCCAACATCGCCAAGTCGCGCTTTCTCGCCCAGATGAGCCATGAACTGCGCACGCCGCTCAATGCCATTCTCGGATTTTCCGAAGTGATGAAAGCCGAAATTTTCGGCGAGCACACCGTGCCCGCCTACAAGGAATATTCCGGCGACATTCACAGTTCCGGCGTGCATCTGCTGGGGCTCATCAATGAAATTCTCGATCTCTCGCGCATCGAGGCCGGGCGTTACGAGCTCAACGAGGAATCGATCTCAATGGTGGCGGTGGTCGAGGATTGCCACCATTTGCTCAAACTGCGCGCGGCCAATCGCGGCATCACCATTCATGACGTGTTCGAGACCGACCTGCCGCGGCTATGGGCGGACGAGCGCGCGGTGCGGCAGATTTGTCTCAACCTTCTTTCCAACGCCATCAAGTTCACGCCGCAAGGCGGCGAGATCTGGCTCAAAGTGGGCTGGACCGCCTCGGGCGGGCAATACATGAGCGTCAAGGACACCGGGACGGGAATTCCCGAAGAGGAGATTCCAATCGTGCTCGCCTCCTTCGGGCAGGGCTCGAACTCGATCAAATCGGCCGAACAAGGCGCCGGCCTCGGCCTGCCGATTGCAAAAAATCTCGTCGATCTGCACGGCGGCAGCTTCACGCTCAAGTCGAAACTGCGCATCGGCACCGAAGTCATCGTCACCTTCCCGCCGGAGCGGGTGGTTGCGGCCATGGCGCCGATGTCGGATACGGCACCGCCGACTGCGCCGCAGTCGGATGCGCCAATACTTAGCCCGGAAGAAAGAAGCCGGCTGCGCAAGCGGCCTCTGTTCCGGGCCGGCACCTGAGCGCGGGAGCCGCCGCGGCATCTGCACGATTGCTTTGCGCCCGCGGGTGCTTATCTTCGCGCCCGAATCGACGAGAGATTTCATGTCCGCCATCGAGAGCCCACCGGCCATTGCGAGCCCCTGCCTCAAAGTATGCACGCTCGATGCGCGCGCCGGGCTATGCTTGGGCTGCGGCCGGCATATTGCCGAAATCGAGCGCTGGGCGCGCATGAGTGCCGGCGAACGCGCCGCCATCATGGCGCAATTGCCCAAGCGCCTTGCAGGTTTGCCGGCTCGCACGGATGCCAAGACCGCCGCAAAAATGATTTCAGGATGACGCCATGAGCCGCCGCCTGCTCTGGACTTTGCTGCTGGGCGTCGTGCTTTCGTTCGCCGTGCTGGTGGCGAGCAGCCATCGCGCCACCGTCGCCGATCTGCTGCGCTATGACTTTGCTTCGTTGCTGGTGAAAATCGCGCTGCTGGTGTTCATCGGCGGCCTGGTGTTGACGCTGTTTCGCGAGCCGCTGTCGCGCGCGCTGGAAGCGACTTTGTTCTGGGTCGTGGTCGCGCTCCTGCTGGTGGTCGGCTACACCTACCGCTTCGAGTTGCGCGAAGTTTCCGACCGCGTGCTGGCGGAACTGATCCCCGGACGGGCGGCGACGCGCGGACGCACCGTCGAGATCGTGCGCGGCCGCGTCGGCGAGTTCTCGGTGGCGACGCATGTTAACGGCGCGCGCGTTTCCATGGTGCTCGATACCGGCGCCAGCGCCGTGGTGCTCACGCAAGAGGCCGCCAAGGCCATCGGCCTGCCGGTTGAAATTCTCGCCTATACCGTCAACGTCGAAACCGCCAATGGCCGCACGCAGGCCGCCCCGGTGACGCTCGACCGGCTTGCGGTCGGCGGCATCACCGAGCGCTCGGTGCAGGCGCTGATCGCACAGCCCGGCCAGCTCAAAGGCAGCCTGCTTGGCATGAGTTTCCTCAACCGGCTGGAAAGCTGGGAAGTGCGCGGCGACAAACTAATGATGCGCGGCCACCCGTGACGGGCGCTACAACAGGCTGGCGATAAAGCGCAACGACACCAGCAGCAGGAAAATGCCGAAGCAGATTTCGAGCTTTCGCTTCGGCAGCCAATGCGCCAGCCGCACGCCGTAGACGGCCGCGTAACTCGAAATCGGTGCCATCAACACAAGACCGATCAGCGACACGAAGCCGACCGAGAACGGCGGCAGTTCCGCCTGATACGGCAGCCCGGCCAGCATGTAGCCGATGGTGCCGGCAATGGTGATCGGCACGCCGATGCCGGCCGATGTCGCAACCGCCTGCTGCATCGTCCTGCCGTAAAGGGTCAACACCACACTCGACACCGCCCCGCCGCCCACCCCGACCAGCGACGACACCAGCCCGGTAATGAAACCATAGACGGTCAACGCGGCGCGGCCCGGCAATTCGATGCCCAATTTCCAGCCGTCCTGGTCGAACAGCATCTTGCCGCCGATAAGGCCGGCAAAAATCACGAAGGCGATCTTGAATAATGCTGACGGTGCGAATGCCGCGATGACGGAGCCGATGGCTACTCCAACCACCGCCGGCAGCGCCCAGATGCGCACGATGTGCGGGATCACCGCGCCTTTCGCCTTGTGCGCCAGATATGAGCGCACCGTTGTCGGCACGATGATGGCGAGCGACGTGCCGATGCAAAGCTGCATGCGGACGTCCTCCGGCACGCCGAGCGCACGGAAGACCTCGTACAGAACCGGTACGATGATGGCGCCGCCGCCGATGCCGAACAGCCCGGCGAGAATCCCGGTCACCACGCCGCTGGCAATCATCGCCAATGCGAGCACGAGAATCTCGCCAACAGGCACACCCAGCACGTGATCGCTCCGGAGGAACTCGGCCGCGCAAGCAGTTACGCCGCGGCGATGTGCGCCAAATTGCAGCCGCTGTCCAGCATTCGCGCATCTTCGACATGCGCAAGCGCCGCGATCAGCACGCGCGCATCGGCATCCGGCTTGACCGCTTCGGTCGCCAGATGCCGGCGGAATGCGCGCGCGCCCGGCACCGCACGGAACAGGCCGAGCATGTGGCGCGTGACGGCGTGCAGGCGCATGCCGTTCGCCAATTCGCGTTCGATATGCGGAATTATCGCCAGCGCCGCTTGTTTGACCGACGTGAACGGCGCCGGTGCGCCGAACAGCATCGGGTCGACGGCCAGCAGCCGCCAAGGCTCCTGGTAGGCGGCGCGGCCCATCATTGCGCCATCGACGCGATCCAAATGCGCGCTCGCTTGCTCAAGCGAGGCGACGCCGCCATTGAGCACGATTTCAAGCCGCGGATGCGTTGCCTTGAGGCGATAGACCCGGTCGTAATCGAGCGGAGGCACGTCGCGGTTTTCGCGCGGCGAAAGCCCCGCCAGCAGCGCCTTGCGTGCGTGTACGACGAGCGCATCGACGCCGGCGGCTTCGACCGCCTCGGTCAATGCGGCAAGCGACAATTCCGGGTCCTGGTCGTCGATGCCGAGCCGGCATTTTACCGTCACCGGCAGTGTAACGGCTTGCTTCATCGCGGCGACGCATTCGGCCACCAGCCGCGGCTCGGCCATCAGGCAGGCGCCGAAGCGGCCTTCCTGCACGCGGTCGGACGGACAGCCGACATTGAGATTGATTTCGGCGTATCCGAAGTCTTGCGCGATCCGCGCGCATTGCGCGAGCGCTTGCGGATCGGAGCCGCCAAGCTGCACCGCCACCGGATGTTCGAACGGATCGAAGCCCAGCAGCCTTTGCCGGTCGCCATGCAGCACCGCACCGGTGGTCAGCATTTCGGTATAGATCAGCGCGCGGCGCGTGAGCAGGCGGTGGAAATAACGGCAATGCCGGTCCGTCCACTCCATCATCGGCGCGATGGAGAAACGGCGCGACAGCGGGGCTGGCTTATGGGCGGGTTTGGCCATATCTCTCACATGGCGCAGAACCAATCCTCCGGCAAGTCATTCTGGCAAGTCATTACAGCAAGTCTCCCGATGCAGGACGTTAAGGAACAAGTGGCGCTGACGTCGATCCTGGCTTCGGCGGGGCTGACCGTGGCCAAGGCGATCGTCGGGGTGACCACCGGCTCGCTGGCGATCCTCTCGGAAGCCGGCCATTCGCTGATCGATCTCGGCGCCACGATCATAACCTACATCGCAGTGCGCATTTCCGGCAAACCTGCCGATGAGGAACATCATTACGGCCACGGCAAGGTCGAAAGCGTCTCGGCGCTGGCCGAGACGGCGCTGCTGTTCTTGCTCTCGGGGATTGTGATCTGGGAAGCGATATCGCGGCTCATCGCGGACCATTCGCATGCGGTGGAGGCAACGGTCTGGGCCTTTGCCGTCATGGCGGTATCCATCATTGTCGATTTCTTTCGCGCCCGCGCGCTCTCGCGCACTGCGGCGCAAACATCAAGCCGGGCGCTCGAAGCCGACGCATTGCATTTCAGTTCCGACCTCTGGTCTTCGTTCGCGGTGTTGATCGGGCTTTCCGGCGTATGGCTCGGCTGGCCGCTCGCCGACACGGTCGCGGCTCTCGTCGTTGCCGTGCTGGTGTGCGTCGCCGGCTGGCGGCTCGGCCGGCGCACCATCGATACGCTCACCGACGCAGCGCCCGCAGGCGCCGCCGAAGGCATTGCGGCCGCCGCCGCGCGCGTTTCCGGCGTCGTCGCCATCGAACGGGTGCGCGCGCGCTCCGACGGTGAAAAACTGTTCGTCGATCTCGACGTTGCCGTCAGCCGCATGTTGCCGCTCGACCGCGTGAGCGCGCTCAAGGAACGGGTCATCGCCGCGATCCATGCCGAAAAGCCGGGCGCCGAGGTGACTGTGACCACCGAGCCGCGCGCGCTCGATAATGAAACCGTGCTTGAAACTGTGATGGTCATCGCCCGCAACCGCGCGCTTGCGGTTCATCATGTGACGGTGCACGCCATCGAAGACCGCCTGGCAGTGTCGCTCGACCTCGAAGTGGACGGAACGCTGTCGCTCGCGGCCGCGCATGAAGTCGCCGACGGGCTGGAGCGGGCCATCGAGGAGGAATTGGGCGCGGAAGTCGAGGTCGAAACCCATATCGAGCCCTTGCAAGCCTCCGGCGTGGCCGGGCGCGAGGCCCCGCCCGAGCGGGTCAAGGCCGTGCAAATAGAGTTGGCGGAAATCGCCGCCGAGGGACGCACCATCCGCGACATCCACGATGTCCGCGTGCGCGAAACGCCGGACGGCGAAATCGTCAATTTCCATTGCCGCGTGGATCCGGCGCTCACCGTGCAGTCGGTGCACGAAAACGTGGATCAGGTCGAACGCGCGCTGCGCCGGCGCTCGCCGTCGATCAAACGCGTCATCGGCCACGCCGAGCCACAATGATGCGCACCGACACGGACCAGCCCATCCGCCTGCAGGATTACCGCCCGCCCGATTGGCTGGTGCAAACGGTCGCGCTCGATGTTTCGCTGCATCCGAGCGCGGCGCGCGTGCGCGCGACATTGCAGTTCAAGCCAAACCCGCGGGCTGCCGCGGGCCGCGCTCTGGTACTCGACGGCGACGGCGTCAATCTCGTCGCGCTCAAGCTCGACGGCGCAGCGCTTGCGGCCGAGCGCTACATCGCTTCGCCCGATAGCCTCACCATCCCGCAGCCTCCGCATGCGCCGTTCCGGCTGGAAATCGAAACGCTGGTCGATCCTTCGGCCAACACGCAGCTGTCCGGCCTCTACCGTTCCAGCGGCACCTATTGCACGCAATGCGAGGCCGAGGGATTTCGCCGCATCACTTATTTTCTCGACCGGCCCGACGTGATGGCGGTCTACACCACGCGCATCGAGGCCGACAAAGCCGAAGCACCGGTGCTGCTCGCCAATGGCAATGTGATCGAGAGCGGCGAATTGCCGGGCGGCCGGCATTTTGCCGTCTGGCACGATCCATTCCCGAAGCCGTCTTATTTGTTTGCGCTGGTCGGCGGCAATCTCGCATGCCTCGAGGATAGCTTCCGCACCATGTCCGGCCGCGAGGTGGCGCTGCGTATCTATGTCGAACCGGGCAAGCAAGACCGCTGCGGCTATGCGATGGATTCGCTCAAGCGCTCGATGCGCTGGGACGAGGAAACCTTCGGCCGCGAATACGATCTCGATATTTTCATGATCGTTGCGGTGTCCGACTTCAACATGGGCGCGATGGAAAATAAAGGGCTCAATGTCTTCAACGATAAATTGGTGCTGGCGAGCCCGCAATCCGCCACCGACGGCGATTATGCCAGCATCGAGGCGGTCATCGCGCACGAATATTTTCACAACTGGACCGGCAACCGCATCACCTGCCGCGACTGGTTCCAGCTTTGCCTCAAAGAGGGACTGACGGTCTTCCGCGACCAGGAATTTTCCGCCGACCAGCGCTCGCGGCCGGTCAAGCGCATCGCCGACGTGCGGGCCTTGCGCGGCCATCAATTCGTCGAGGACGCGGGGCCGCTGGCGCATCCGGTGCGGCCGGAGCTCTATCGCGAGATCAACAATTTCTACACCAGCACTGTCTACGAAAAAGGCGCCGAAGTCGTGCGCATGGTGAAGACCCTGATCGGCCCGGATAAATTCCGCGCCGGCATCGAGCTTTATTTTGCCCGCCACGACGGCGAGGCCGCCACCGTCGAACAATTCATTCAGTGCTTCGCGGAAGCCTCGGGCCGCGACATGACGCAATTCATGCGCTGGTATTCGCAGGCCGGCACGCCGGAAGTAGCGGTTTCCGGCAGCTATGACGCGGAGAGAAAAATCTACCGGCTCACCGTCGCGCAGATCATTCCGCCCACGCCGGGACAACCGGTGAAACAGCCGATGGTCATCCCGCTTGCGTTCGGTTTGGTGGCAAGCGACGGCAAGGATTTTCCGCTCGTGCTGGCGGACAGCGGCAAGCTTGACCGTGGCGTGCTTACAATTACCAAACCGTCGGAGACTTTCGAATTCACCGGCATCGCCGGGCGCCCGGTGCCCTCGCTCAACCGCGGTTTCTCGGCGCCGGTACGGCTGATCGCCAATCTTTCGGCCGAAGAACTCGGCTTTCTCGCAGCCCGCGACAACGATCCCTTCAACCGCTGGCAGGCGGTGCAGGCGCTGGCGAGCCGCCTGCTGGTGGACAATGTGGCATCGTTGCGTACGGGCGGCGCGGCGCGCGAGGATGACAGCCTGCTCGCGGCGCTTGCGGCCGTCGTGGCCGACCCTGCGCTGGAGCCCGCATTCATAGCGCTGGCGCTGACGCCGCCGGGCGATGCCGACATCGCGCGCGAGATCGGCGGCGACATCGATCCGGATGCGATTTTCCGCGCGCGCGCGGGTCTGCGTGCGGCGATCGGCAAGAATCTTGCGGCCGCACTGACCGAAAGCTATGCGCGCATGGCCGGCCGCGGCACTTATTCGCCCGACGCGGCAAATGCCGGCCGGCGCGCGCTGCGCAATGTTTGTCTCGATTTGCTTGCCGCGGCGGGCGGCCCCGACGCCATCGAACGCGCGGCACGGCAGTATCACGCCGCCGACAGTATGACCGACCGCATGGCCGCGCTCGCAACGCTCTCGCTCCACGACGTGCCGGAACGCGAACAAACATTTGCCGATTTCCATGCCCGCTACGCCCACGATCCGCTGATCGTCGACAAGTGGCTTGCGCTCCAGGCGATGATCCCAGGTGCAGCCACGCTCGAGCGCGTAGTTGCACTCACCGCGCACTCTTCGTTTTCGCTCACGAATCCAAACCGCGTGCGCGCGCTGATCGGCTCCTTCGCGCAGGCGAACCAGACCGGGTTCAATCGCGCCGATGGCGCCGGTTACGACTTCGTCGCCGGCATGGTGCTCAAGCTCGATGCCGCCAACCCGCAGGTTGCCGCCCGGCTCGCCACCGCATTTCGCAGCTGGCGCGCGCTTGAGACCGCGCGCCGCGCCAAGGCCGAAGCTGCATTACGGCACATTGCCGCGGCGGCGGGGCTATCGCGCGATGTGGCCGATATCGTCGGGCGGGCGCTCGCCGCCGGCTGAACCCGGCCCGGTTCCCCGCCTTTTTCAGCCCGCCAATGTAGCTGTGGGCAATTAACACAAAATTATTGACTCGGACTCTCGACAAAGCATCGCCCATCGATTCTTCTAGCCAAAGTGATTCGGAGCGATGCGGCACATCCTTCCGGGCGTTGGTTGGCAGGGGACAATCCAAACGGAGGCCTTCTATGGCGCGCGCCGAAGTGGCGAGTGCGTCTGCTCGTTCCGATTCCATCAAGGGACTTGCACAGTCGATCGCCAAGCCGGCGTATCGGCGTCTGCTGACCGCCGAACCGGCGCTGCGGCGCGCGGTTCCGGTTCTTATTATTGCCTTCCTCGTCACCATTTGCGTCGGCGCGGTGGTGCAGGTTCTCGACCATCGCAAGCAAACCCTGGCCGAAATGACCTCCGCTGTCGCTGCTCTCGCCGATCTCATGGCGGAGCGCCTCGACCACCCGGCCAGGGAGACCGCCGACACAAGACCAACTCCCGCGCGTGACGTTCTGGCGCGCGCGCTGCCGGCCTGGGCGACCGCAAGCGGCCGCCATGTCCTGCTGAGCAATCCGGAAGGCACCGTCGTCGCCGCCACGCCGTCGGCCGGCGCGGCAATCGGACGGCGGCTCATCGATATCCTCGGACCCACCCAGCCGCTCACGACGTTCGGCGCCAGTGCGGGTGTCCTCGAAATCGCCCTGCCCGAGGGCACCCGCACGCTGGCCAGCGTTCGTATGCTCAAAGCCCCGCACGGTCAGGTCGCCGTGCTGCAATCGCGCGCCGATGCGCTTGCCTCCTGGCGCTCGCTCACCACGCTGACAGTCACGCTCTCCGCCACCACCGGGTTCGTTGTGCTCATTCTCGGCTTTGCCTTCCACTGGCAGGCGACACGCGCGCGCGAAGCCGACGTCATCTACGAGACCGTGCGCAGCCGCATCGACACCGCATTGAACCGCGGCCGCTGCGGGCTGTGGGATTGGGACCTCGCGCGCGGGCGCATCTTCTGGTCGCATTCGATGTTCGCCATCCTGGGGCTGGAGGCGAAGGACGACCTGCTCACCTTCGGCGAGGTCAGCGCGCTGGTGCATCCGGAGGACGTGCGGCTCTACGAGGTCGCGGCCCAGCTTGCCGAAGCCAAGGCCAGCAGCATCGACCACGCCTTCCGCATGCGCCATGCCAACGGCCATTGGCTGTGGTTGCGCGCACGCTGCGAACTGGTGCGCCAGGCCGGCGAGCCGGGATTGCATCTCATCGGCATCGCGGTGGATATCACCGAGCAGAAGAGCCTGGTGGAAAAGACCGTTGCCGCCGACCTGCGCCTGCGCGACGCCATCGAGACCATCCCGGAAGCCTTCGTGGTGTGGGACGCCGACAACCGGCTCGTGCTGTGCAATTCCAATTTCCAGGAGTTGCACAATCTTGCCGACTCCGCCATTGCGGTCGGCGCTTCCTACGAGGCCGTCGTCGCCGCCGGCCGCAAGCCGGTGGTGCGCACGACGGTAACCAGCGAGGGCAGCTCCATTCCCGGCGCCCGCACCTTCGAGGCGCAGCTCGAAGACGGCCGCTGGCTCCACATCAGCGAACGGCGCACCAAGGACGGCGGCTATGTCTCGGTCGGCACCGACATCACCGCGCTCAAGACCCACGAGGAAAAACTCATCGACAGCGAAAAGCGTCTGATCGCCACGGTCGCGGATTTGCAGGACTCCCAGCACACGCTCGCGGAACTGGCGGAAAAATACGCCGAGGAAAAAACCCGCGCCGAAGAAGCCAACCAGGCGAAATCCGAATTCCTCGCCAATATGAGCCACGAGTTGCGCACGCCGCTCAACGCCATCATCGGCTTTTCCGAGATCATGGAATCCGCGATGTTCGGTCCGCTCGGCGCCGAGAAATATCAGGAATATTGCAACGACATCCGCGAAAGCGGCCAATATCTGCTCGACGTCATCAACGATATTCTCGACATGTCGAAGATCGAAGCCGGCCGCATCCGCCTCGATCTCGAGGAGCTTGAGCTTGACCGGTTGCTCGCCGACGCCATGCGCGTGGTCTCCGCGCGCGCGCAGGACAAGCGCCTCACCGTCACCTCAAAAATCACCCGCGGGCTGCGCTTCAAGGCCGACCGCCGCGCGCTCAAGCAGATCGCGCTCAATCTGTTGTCCAACGCCGTGAAGTTCACGCCCGAAGGCGGCCGCGTCACCGTACGCGGCCGCGCCGTCGCCGGATCGGTGATGATCGCCATCGAGGACACCGGCATCGGCATCAGCCGCGAGGCGTTGCTGAAACTCGGCCGGCCGTTCGAACAGGTGGAGAGCCAGCTCACCAAGAGCCATCAGGGCTCAGGTCTCGGTCTGGCGATCGCCAAGTCGCTGGTCGAATTGCACGGCGGCAGCATGCGCATCCGCTCGACGCCGGGCTCCGGCACCATCGTGGTGGTGCGGCTGCCGATGCAAGCGCGCGTGGCGCAAAAAAGCGAAGCGGCCTGAACTCAGCCGCCGTTGGGGTTGTCCGCAACTTCCGGCGCGGCCCCCAGAATCCGCACGAAACTCGCACGCACGCGCGCCTGCGTCTCGATCAGGTGCGCATCGAGCGTGGCGAAGTCGGGAACGTCGCCGGCGCGCGCGAGCAGGCGCAGCAGCCCGGCTCCCTCCGTTTTGGGATCGAACCGGCCTGCGAGGCAGAGCCGCAGGATTTGCGTGAGGTTATGATAGAGCCGCGCCGCCGGGCGCAGCACTTCGGCGTCTTCCGGCGTCAGCAGCCCGAGCCGCCATGCCTTGTCGAGTACCCGCGCGGTCGAAGTGTCGAGAATATCCGGCAGTCTGGCAGCATGCACAAGCTGCAAATATTGCGCGATGAATTCCACATCGACCAGGCCGCCGGCGGCGTATTTCAGGTTCCAGCGATCGCTCTCGCCTTTTTCCGTCGCGATGGCGCTGCGCATCTCAACCACATCGCCGGCGACCGCCGCCGCATCGCGCTCGCGCTGCAAAATCTTCCGGATCGCGCGCTCCACGCGCTGGGCAAATTTAGGCGATGCCGATACTACCCGCGCGCGGGTGAGCGCCATATGCTCCCAGATCCAGGCCTCGTTTTCCTGGTAGCTTTCGAACCCCTCGATCTGGGTGGCCAGCGGCCCGGAACCGCCGGAGGGGCGCAGCCGCATGTCGACCTGATAGAGCGCGCCGTAGTTGGTCTGCGCCGTCAGCGCATTGATCAGGCGCTGGGTGAGCCTCGCAAAATATTGCGTGCCGTGCAGCGGGCGCTTGCCGTTCGACTCCGAATGCTGGGAATCGAAGTCGTAGACCAGAATGAGATCGAGATCGGAGGTCGCGGTCATTTCCAAACCCCCGAGCTTGCCGAGCGCAAGCACCGCGGTCGCCTCGCCGCGCAGATGGCCATGCGCGGCGGCGAAGGTTTCCGCAACCGCGCCGTGGATGGAGCGCAGCACCACGTCGGCGAGACGGGCAAAGGCCTCGCCCGCCTGTTGCGCCGAAATCGTGCCTGAGAGAATCCGCGCGCCGATGAGGAACATGTATTCCAGGCCGAACATGCGAATGCGCTCGAGGAAATCCTCGTCATAGCCGGATTGCGCGAGCGAGCGTTTTAAGCGGGCGGCGAGATCGGCATCGTCCGGGAATGCGCCGAAGAAGCTCCGGTCCACCAGCGCGTCCATCACCTGCGGATAGCGTGCAAGCGTGTCGGCGAGCCGCGGCGCAATCCCGAGGATCAGCGCGATCAGCGCAATCAACTCCGGATTCTGCCGCAGCAGCGAAAGCAGCCGTGCGGCGCCATGCAGTCCGGCGAGAAAACGGTCGAACAGCGTGAGCGTGGCATCCGGGTTTTCCGAGCGCGCCAGATGTTCCAGCAGAACCGGCAGCAGTTCCTGCAAATGGCCGCGGGCCGTCTCCCCCTTGAGCGAGCGATGCCCGCCTGAAAGCCAGTGGCGCACGGTCGCGGAAGCCTCAAGCGGAGAGCGAAATCCCATCTCGACCAGCCGGTCGAGCGTCTTGCGATCGTCGGCATCGGCGGGGAATCTCAGTTCGGGCTTGGCCGGCGCCGAGGCGGGCGCCGCCTCAAACAGCTTGGCGTAGTGGCGCTGCACTTTTTCCAGGTGGGCGACGAAAACCTTGGCGAAGGCGTCGCGGTCCTTGCAGCCGAGGAAGCGGGCAAATCGCTCCAGCCCCTCGCGGCTTTCCGGCAAGGTCTGAGTCTGCTCGTCATTGACCATCTGCAAACGGTGTTCGACCGTGCGCAGGAAATAATAGGCCGCCTGCATGTCCGCCCGCGCATCGGCGCCGATCCAGCCGCCGTCCGCGAGCGTCGAAAGCGTCGAAAGCGTTTCGCGCGCGCGCAATTCCGGATGCCGCCCGCCGGCGATGAGTTGCTGGGTTTGCGCGAAAAACTCGATCTCGCGGATGCCGCCACGCCCGAGCTTGACGTTGTGGCCCTCGACGGCGATCTCGCCATGCCCCTTGTAGGCGTGGATCTGCCGCTTCATCGCCTGCACATCGGCGACCGCGACATAGTCGAGATATTTGCGCCAGATGAAGGGACTGAGGTTTTTCAGCAATTCCTCGCCGGCCGCGATATCGCCGGCGCAGGCGCGCGCCTTGATCATCGCCGCCCGCTCCCAGTTCTGCCCGACGCTTTCATAGTATGTGAGCGCGGCGGCGATCGAGACCGCGATCGGCGTCGAAGCCGGGTCCGGCCGCAACCGCAGATCGGTTCG
>CAMAWF010000066.1 GCA_945861895.1 Rhizobium sp. Q54 | reverse complement strand
TTGTGCACGGTGAGCACATAGCCGTAGTCGAATTCGTCGTAGGGCTTGCGCCGCGCCCAATCGACCGCTTCGATGCCGCCGGAAAAACATTCCGGCCGCACCGAAACTTTCACGCCGCGCATGCCGCTGTCGTCGTCCGGCAAAAGCCGCATGCTCATGATCCCGGTGCGCCGCGCGCCGCGCTCCTTCACCACCCAGAGCGCGCCGTTGAACAGGCCCTTCTTGCGGTTGTTGCGCAGGCACACGAGTTTGTCGCCGGCCGCCGGCAGCGCGTCCTTGAAGCCGCGGCGCTCGCGCATGCGCATGTTGTAGGCGCGGCGCGTGACGTTGCGGCCGACCAGCACCTGATCGGCGTCGTGCACGCGTTGCGGATCGAGATCGTTCTTGCTCACCACTTGCGTCTCGCCGTAGCGGCCGGGCTCGAGCTGCTCGCCGTTGCGCACCTGCATCGACAGCCGCACGATCGGATCGCCCTCGGCCTGCCGGTGAACTTCGGTCAGCATGGCGTCGGGTTCGGCCTCGGTGAAGAAGCCGCCGCCCTGGATCGGCGGCAGCTGCGCCGGATCGCCGAGCACCAGCAGCGGAACGCCGAACGACTTGAGATCGCGGCCGAGCTCGGCATCCACCATCGAGCATTCGTCGATAATGATGAGCGAGGCTTTCGACGCCGGCGCCTCGTCCCACAGATCGAAGCTCGGCGTCTCCTCGCCGCTCTCGCGCGTCCGGTAGATCAGGCTGTGGATGGTCGAGGCCTGCGCGCAGCCTTTGCTGCGCATGACGGACGCGGCCTTGCCGGTGAAGGCGGCGAACTTCACCTCGCCGTCGACGTCTTCGGCGATATGGCGGGCAAGCGTGGTCTTGCCGGTGCCGGCATAGCCGAACAGGCGGAACACCTGCGGGGTGCCGTTGTGGCCGGGCTTGGCCTTGAGCCATCCGGCAACGGCGGTGAGCGCGGCATCCTGGTGGGGGGAGAACTCGGGCATTGCGCGAGATGTGTAGAGCAAGCCGCCGCCGAGGAAAAGAACGAAAATAGAACGGTTGACAGGCTGGATTTTACGGATTTAATTCCTATTACTCCTCATCGCATCGCGTGGCGTTTCATGCGCGGCGCGCGGGCGGACCGATCGCAAGGTTCGCCCAAAGGTGCTGCGCCAAGCACCTGGCGCCTCCCGGGGCTCCATTTTGTAAAACTCGGACGCTGAAAAGCGCCGCGAGAATAATCAGACACATGCGGAGAGGATTTTTGAATTCATTTCTCGTCATTCCGGGGCGCGCCTGTTTAGGCGCGAGCCCGGAATCCATAACCCCGGCACTGGAATATGGATTCCGGGCTCGCGATCTTCGATCGCGCCCTGGAATGACAGAAGAGCCCGTCATTGCCCTTTGCCGGAACCCATGTTTAAGGTCGCCGCGCTTTTCCGCGCCGGAATCCCGCATGGCCCGCGACCAGATCGACATGACGCCCATCGAAACGCGCGACGAGCTGGTCGCGTGGATCGAACAGGGTTGCAAGCCGGTCTCGGAATTTCGCGTCGGCACCGAGCACGAGAAATTCGCCTTCACCGTCGATGGTCACCGGCCAGTGCCCTATGCCGGCGCGCGCGGCATCCGCGCCTTGCTCGACGGCATGCAGCATCTGCTCGGCTGGGAGCCGATCATGGAGGGCGACAACATCATCGGCCTGTTCGACGTCACCGGTGGCGGTGCGATTTCGCTTGAGCCCGGCGGACAGTTCGAACTCTCGGGCGCGCCGGTGGAAACCGTCCACCAGACCTGCACCGAGCTGATGGCGCATCTCGCGCAGGTGCGCGAAGTCGCCGCTCCGCTCGGCATCGGCTTCCTCGGGCTCGGCATGACGCCGAACTGGACGCGCGCCGACATGCCGATGATGCCGAAGGGCCGCTACCGCATCATGACCGATTACATGCCGAAGGTCGGCACGCTCGGCCTCGACATGATGTATCGCACCTGCACGGTGCAGGCGAACCTCGATTTTTCCTCCGAAGCCGACATGGTGAAAAAGCTGCGCGTTGCGCTCGCAATGCAGCCGGTGGCGACGGCGCTGTTCGCCAATTCGCCGTTCACCGAAGGCAAGTCGAACGGCTTTCTCTCGTTCCGATCGGAAATCTGGCGCGACACCGACAATGCGCGCGCCGGCATGCTGCCGTGGGCGTTCGATGGCGGCATGGGTTTCGAGCGCTACGTCGATTATGCGCTCGACGTGCCGATGTATTTCGTCAAACGCGGCGACCGCTACATCGACGTAGCGGGAAAATCCTTCCGCGATTTGATGGCCGGCAAGCTCGACGCCCTTCCGGGCGAGCGTGCGGCCATATCGGACTGGGCCAATCATCTCAGCACGATTTTTCCGGAGGTGCGGCTCAAGCGCTATCTGGAAATGCGCGGCGCCGATGGCGGGCCGTGGCGCAGGCTTCCGGCGCTGCCGGCGTTCTGGGTGGGGCTTTTGTACGACGACGCATCGCTCGACGCGTGCTGGCAATTGGCCAAGGCCTGGAGCGCGCAGGAGCGCCAGAAGCTGCGCGACGACGTGCCGAAGCTCGGCTTCAAGGCGGAAATCGGCGGCCGCAGCATGCTCGCGCTGGCCAAGGAGACGCTGGCGCTGGCGCAGCAGGGTCTGACGCGGCGCAAGCGGCTTGACGACAACGGCCGCGACGAAAACCGTTATTTGCGCTCGCTGGAAGAGTCAGTCGCGCGCGGCATCACCCCGGCGGAGGAAATGCTGGCGAAGTTCCATGGCCAGTGGCAGGGCTCGGTCGCGCCGGTGTTCACCGAATACGCGTATTGAGACCGTGCCTGCACCCTCAACTGTCATCGCCGGGCTTGACCCGGCGATCTCGCTCAGGGACGCACAATGCCCGCCTAAGCGGGATGGCCGGGATAAACCCGGCCATGACAATAAAATCACTCCGCCGCCTGCGTCGCTTCCGACAAATTATCCAGCGAGGAGATGACGTGCCCGGCGAGCGCTTGCGCGAGCGCCGAGCTTTCATGCGCGTTGCGCACCAGGCCGATCCGGCACGACGGCAGTTCGGGAAATCCTTCCGCCGCGGTAAGTACGCGCATGCCCGGCCGCAAGCCGGATTCCGGCAGCACCGAGACCGCGAGCCCGGCGAGCACGGCGGCGGCGACCGCGCCGGCATTCGAGCTTGAATACAGCAGGCGGAACGGCCGTCCGGTCGTCTCGAGACATTCAATCGCGGTCCGCCGCCACATGCAGCTCGGCCGCCCGAGTGCGAGCGGCAGCGGCGTCTCGCTATGCGTCGGGTGGCGGTTCGACGTCACCCACAACAGACGCTCGCGCCGGAACGTTTCCGCCGCGCGCTTGCCGTCGCAATTGGTGACGATCGCGAGGTCGAGTTCGTTGGCGTCGATGCGTTCGAGCAGATCGACCGAAGGCTCGCAGATGACTGTCAATTCGACGCCGGGATAGGCGCGTGAGAATCGCGCCATGATCTCCGGCAGATAGCGGTCGGCATAATCGTCGGGCACGCCGAGCCGCACGCGCCCGGACAATTCCGCATCCGAAAACGCGGCCAGCGTCTCGACGTTGAGCTTGACGATGCGGCGCGCGTAATCGAGCAGCCGCTGCCCGTCCTCGGTCAGCTTGGAAGCGCGGCCGTCGCGCGCGAAGATCGGCCGCTCGATCCGTTCCTCCAGCCGTTTTATCTGCATCGATACCGCCGACTGGGTCTTGTTCACGACCTCGGCGGCCTTGGTGAAGCTGCCGGTCTCGGCGATGGCAATGAAGGTGCGGAGTTGGTCGACGTCGATCAGCGCGGTCATGGGCGATTTTCCGGCGTTTGGCGGCCCTTTGATATACATCACCGCCACTGATCGATTAGATTAAAAACATTCGTTTCACTTATCAATCCCCCAGGCTCATATTCTGGCGGTCACGACAAAACGGGTGGGTAATCCGGGTGGTATGGCGGATGTCCGCCGGCCAGGTTCGGGCGCCGCCATTTCGCGGACCGCTTCGGAGAAATGCCATGAAAGTGAAAATTCCGGTCATCCCGATCGCCATCGCGCCGGTGGTACAGGGCCTTGTTGCGCTCGGGCGCTGGGCCAAACGGATGCTGCGCTCCATCCGCCACCGCCGCGACGCCGCGATGCTTGCCGGCCTGGACGAACGCATGCTGGCCGATATCGGGCTCACCCGCGCCGATGTGCGCGATGCGGTCGCGCTGCGGCCCTGGTGCGATCCAACCGCGCTGCTGCGCGCGCGTGCGCTGGAACGGCGGCTGGCCCGCCGCGGCATCTCGCTCGGTTTCGACCGGCCCACGCCATGCAATCGCTGAAACCGACAGCTACGGCCGGTCCCTCTCACCGGCCGCCGGTCCGGCCCCGCGATTTCCCCTCTCGCGGTCGGATCCTGCGCCCGCCGGGCCCCCCGGCGGGCGCATTTGTTTTGCCCCAGCGGAAGGCGACGAGCATCACCACCAGCGGCGCAAGCCAGGCGAGCCGCGCGCCGTAGCGGTCGTGCGGATTGGAGAGCGGCCCGCAAATTAATGCGTTGGCGAGAATCGCCAGCGCCACCGTTGCAGCCAGCAATCCAAGATCGCCATAGCGGCGCCAGCGCCGCCCAAGCAGGACGATCGCGGGCAGCAGCGCCATGGCCGCGAGCGCAACCGGTACATGCACCGCATTGATCGCTTCAAAATTGAGTTCGCCGCGCTGCTGGCGCGCTGCGCGCATGGCCGGCACTGCCGACGGGGTGAATCGCTGCATGATGCCGTAGGTGTGCCATATGCTGGGCAGCACGCCTTCGCCGGTGCGCACCGCCACGACTTGCCGGGCGGCCGCCGCGACCGCCGCCTTGATCTGTATCCAGGGATATTCGGCCAGGCTTTCAAGCACGATGCTGCGCATCTCATCGTTGAGTCCGGCGAAGCGTCCAAGCCGGTCGAACGCGCTGTCGCCCCAGAGAAACGCGTCGGCGTTGTCCGGCAGTTCGTGACGGTAGGGGCAGAGCCTGAGCCGCGGATCGGGGCAATGGCGGTCGAGATAGCGCGCGACGATGCCGTCTTGCAGCATGCGCGCAAAAACGATGCCGTAGCCGCCCGGAGTCCAGGCCAGCCTTTTGGAGACGGCATAATTCGCAGCGACCAGAATCGCGGCGCCAAGCGCCAATGTGAAACCCGCGCGCACAATGCCGGCGCGCGGCACGGTTGCGCGGTGAAACAGGGATATCGCCGATGCCACGATGACCAGCGCCAGTAGCAACAAGAATGTCGCGCTGTGGGTGGCGACCGCAAAGGCGACGAGCACGATGAGCGCGATACATTCATGGCGGCTTAGGCGCTCGGCATGGAGCACCAGCAGATGCAGTGCCAGCACCGCGAGGCCTGCAAAAATATCGGTGAGCAGAATGCCGGCGATCCACGGCAGCGTGGTGGTGGCCGCGAGCATTGCGATCATTGCCGGCAGCGGCCAGGGACGTCCGTTGAGCCCGTGCACTCTGAGCACCAGCGCGACAACCCATACGGTTACGGCGGCCTGCGCCGCGATGACCGGCCAGAAATCGAGCGGCCATCCCGCCGCGACGAACAGGCCGTAGGAAACCGAGCGGCTGGGGACCAGATAGCCTTCCCACCAGCGCGCCAGATAGCCGCCGGTGTCGTATTGCAGCAGCGGAAAACCGTTCCACAGCGCGGGCGCGAGCAAAATCAGCGTTGCGGTGAGCGCAGCGCCGATGCGGACGGCGATGTTCATGATGCGGCGGATTTAGCGTCGTTTTTCGCGGCTGTCCATCTTGCGCCGCAACGGCACTCGCTTCGACGCGCTGGATTCTCTAACATGCAAAGCAAGCGGGTGACGATCGGAGTGCCGGCGCAAGATGCGAAGCTTTTTCACCCAGATGTTCGTGCTGGTTTTGACATTCGCTGCGGCATCCGTGCCTGCGCTGGCGCAGACCGGCTTTGACCGGCGGGGCGGCGATTACACCAGCTTCCAGATTCGCAGCGGCGATCCAGCGGTGTGCGCGGCGCGCTGCGAACGCGAGGGTCGCTGCCGCGCCTGGAGCTTTTCCTATCCGCGCACGGAAAACGCGCTCGCCATTTGCTGGCTGAAAAACAGGGTGCCGCCGCGGGTCGAAGACAAGTGCTGCATGTCCGGCGTGCGCGGCGCCGGCGTGATCGAGCCGCGCAAGGAGGCCACTGAATTCTCCATCGATCGCCTCGGCGGCGACTACCGCAATTTCGAGACGGCGGCCGATCCCGCCGGCGCGGCCTGCAAGGCCGCCTGCGAGGGCGAGAACCGCTGCCGCGCCTGGACCTATGTGCGTCCGGGATATATCGGGGCTGGTGCGCGTTGTTATCTCAAGGACAGACTCACCCGGCCGCGCTCCAAGCCATGCTGCATTTCGGGTGTGGTGCGTTAGCAAAGCGCGGCCTTGACTCAACGGAGTACGACAATGACCAGACGCATCGCAGTTCTTGCTATTCTGGCGGCGCTTGCCGGGCCGGCCGCGGCGCATCACGGCTGGGGCAGTTACGAAGCCGCGAAACCGGTGACCGTGACGGGGCCGATCCTGACCTCGAAGTACGAAAACCCCCACGTCACCATCACGATCCGCGGCAGCGACAAGGTGTGGACGGCGACGCTGGCGCCGACCCCGCGCATGACGGCGCGCGGCGCGCTGGCGCAGCTTGTCGCCGTCGGCAAGACCGTCACCGTGTTCGGCTATCCTTCGACGGTTGAGAAGGACGAATTGCGGGCCGAACGCATCACGGTCGACGGCAAGACCTACGAGTTGCGTTAGCTAGCGCGTGATCCCGAAAAGTGGATGCCGGTTTCCCGCCTTCGCGAAGCCCGCTTCGGCGGGCGAAGGAAGGTCGGAAAAGATCACGCGCAAAAAAAGGATAAAACATGGACCACGCGGCACCCGCGATCTTCGTCGCGATCGAGCAATCCGCTTACGCGGCGGCGATCCGGCAATCGCTCTGGCTCTATCCGCTGGCCAATGTCGGCCACATCGTTTCGCTGTTCTGCTTTGCCGGCGCAATCGCGGTCATGGACCTGCGCATGGCGGGCGCATTGGCGGCGACGTCGCCCGGCCATGTCCTGCACATCGCGCGGCGCGCCGCGGTGGCGGCATTCATCGGTCTTGCGGTCACCGGTTCGATGCTGTTCGCGGCGGAGGCGAGCCACGTCGTGTTAAATCCGGTGTTCCAGATCAAGCTTGGCTTGATTGCGCTTGGTCTTGCGAACGTGGCCTATTTTGAAATCTTCATCGCGCCCAAGGTGAGAAAACTCAAACCGCTCAAGCCGCTGCCGCCGCAGGCGCGCAGGGCCGGCATTCTGTCGCTGATCATCTGGCTGGCGGTGGCCGCCTGCGGCCGCACCATCGCTTACTTCTAACCCGTCCCGCCGACGGTAATGCGGTCCATGCGCAATGTCGGCTGGCCGACGCCGACCGGCACGCCCTGGCCGTTCTTGCCGCAGGTGCCGATGCCGCTATCGAGCGCGAAGTCGTTGCCGATCATCGATATGCGATGCAGGTCGGTCGGCCCGTTGCCGATCAGCATGGCGCCCTTCACCGGCGCGCCGACCTTGCCGTTCTCGATTCTGTAGGCCTCGGTGCATTGGAAGACGTATTTGCCCGAGGTGATGTCGACCTGCCCGCCGCCGAAATTGACCGCGTAAAGGCCGTTCTTTACCGAGGCGATGATCTCGCCGGGCACATGCGTGCCCGCGAGCATGTAGGTGTTGGTCATGCGCGGCATCGGCACGTGGGCGTGGCTCTCGCGCCGCCCGTTGCCGGTCGGTTTCATGTTCATCAAACGCGCGTTCTGCCGGTCCTGCATGTAGCCGACCAGGATGCCGTCCTCGATCAGCACCGTGCGATTGGTCGGTGTGCCCTCGTCGTCGATCGAGAGTGAGCCGCGTCTTGAGGCAATTGTGCCGTCGTCAACGACAGTGACGCCCTTCGAAGCCACGCGCTGGCCCATCAATCCGGCAAATGCAGAAGTCTGCTTGCGGTTGAAATCGCCTTCGAGTCCGTGGCCGACCGCCTCATGCAGCATCACGCCGGGCCAGCCGGGGCCGAGCACCACGTCCATTTCGCCGGCCGGCGCTGGCACCGCGTCGAGATTGACCAGCGCCTGGCGCACGGCCTCGTCGACCGCGCCGTGCCAGGCATTGGTCTCGATGAAACGCGCATAACCCTCGCGCCCGCCGAAACCATGACTGCCGGATTCCTGCCGGTCGCCGTCGCCGGCGACGACGGACACGTTCAGGCGCACCAGCGGACGGATGTCGCGATAGGTCTCGCCATCGGCGCGCAGGATTTCCACCACCTGCCAGGTGGCGGCGATGCTGGCGGACACCTGCCGAACGCGCGGGTCCTTGGCGCGCGCATGGGCGTCGATAGTTTCCAGCAGTTTCACTTTTGCCTCGAAGGCCGGTGAACCGAGCGGATTGTCGTCGGCGTAAAGTTTGCGGTTGGTGCGGCCGGGCGCCTCGGCATATTTGCCGGCATGGCCGCCCTTGACTGCGCGCACGGCCTCCGCCGCCCGCGCCAGCGCTGCTTCCGACAAATCCGAAGCGTGGGCATAGCCGACCGCTTCGTCCTTCACCGCGCGCAGGCCGAAACCCTGCGCGGTGTCGTAGGTCGCCTGCTTGAGCCGGCCGTTGTCGAACACCAGCATCTCGGCCTGGCGGTATTCGAGGAACAGTTCGCCGTCGTCGGCGCCTTCCAGACCGCGCTTGAGATGTTGCGCGACCTTGGCCTTGTCGAGCCCGGCGCGGTCGATCAGCGAGGAAATGGCTGGGTCCATCGGTTTCTTCTCCGGTGTGGCGCCTTCAGGCCATCAGATAAGGCGTCCGGGGCGATTTGGCGAGGACCGGCCATTCCAATGCCGGAGATGCGTTTGCCGCGTCAGGCAGGTTGCTGTGACCGTGGCGAGTACGACTGGCAGGCCTATTGGCGCAAGACCTCAAGCTGGGTCAACGGCCGCCGACATCCAGACTTGCCGATGATCCGCCGAAGCGCGCTCAGTTCGAGAGCGCCGGTTGAGTGCTGACGGTCACGCCCGGCGACATCGTTGTGCGGTCCGGCTCCGATATCGAAGGTGCGGCACGGTCCGCGCACGCAATGCTGCTCCGAAATAGCACGGTCCACGCTTTGCCTATAGGCACGCAGTGGTACCGATCGGGAAAATACTTACGAAAAAGCTTGCTGACCATAGGATAATACTTGGGATTCATGGTCGGAAACAGGTGATGTTCCACATGATAGGAAAAATTGGAATGGAGCTTGTCGCACAGTTTCGGGACCGTCACCGTTGTTGTGGTGGCGAGGACGTCCTTGCCCTCGCCGATCGGCTTGAGCCCGTGGTTGGTGAAGAAGTACCACGACACGACGACGGAGGCGCAGAGCACCGGGAAGAGGCTCACGCAGAAAAAGGCGCGGCCGAAGCCGACCAGTTTCCCGATGGCCAATTGGACTGCGACGATCACGAAAATTTCGAAGACGATCCAGAGCTTGTCCTGCGTTGAATAACGCGGCTTCGCGGTCGCGAACGGCGGCAGGGACTGGCTGCGGTAGAACAACGCGCTAATGCCGTGCCGGAACGGAAACAGCAGCCAGTATAACAGGTAGATGGGCAGGTAGCGCATCGTCTTGTTTGGAAACAGCAGGGCGGCCGCAATGATGCTGCGCTGTCCCATCTCGGAAGCGAGAAAGCGGCGGTCGGGGTCGCCGCTGTCATTGGTATGCGCGTGATGGATGCCATGTACCTTCCGCCACAGCGTCGGCGGCAGGTACAGCAATGACCAAACGACCAGCTCGGTGGGGTAGAGCAGATAGCGATTGGTCGTGATGGTGCGGTGGCTGAGATCGTGTGCGAGGAAGGTGAGTGCGCTCATGCTGACGGCAACGGGGATCGCGATCAGAAGCCACCAAGGCCGACTCGTGAGCAATGTCGCAAACCAGCCCGCGACCACAACTCCGACATGGAACATGATAAGAAAATAAGCACGCGGATTAGGACTAAACGCCTCCGCGGGCAAATTCGACCGCACCACCCGGATGTATTCCGCGTCACTCATACCCAATACCCCGACCCCGGTGCGCCCAAACTGTGAAGCTACAGCCTCGCCGTACGAACGACAACCAAGTCTTCAGGCTGCGGATTTAGGCCGGCAGCATCACGTTGAGCAATCAACGATTGAGCTGGCCGGGATGTCGTTTGGTCACAAAGCGGACGTGCCGCTCACAGCGCAGAACGTCCGCTCACTCCCGCGTAAACTGCACCGACACCTCGCCGATCGGGTCGAGCGCGTGGGTGAATTCGGTTTCGTCCGCCTCGATCATCGGCGGCGGCACAATCGAGCCGGTGATGATGACGTCGCCCGCGGAGAGCCTCTCACCGAACGCGGCAAGCGTATTCGCGACATGCGCGACGATATCGGGAAGCTTGCCGGTCAGGGCTTCCGGCTCGCTGGTGCGTGCGGCCTCGGCGCCGCGGCGGATGACGCGGGACATCAAGCCGCCCGTGCCGCCGCCGGGGCGGGTATTTCCGCAGAGCAGAACGTGACGCTGATAGATGTCGCCTGCGAGCACGGCGTCGAGATTGTCCGGGGTCGGCACCGGATCGAGATCGGCCAGCTCAATGGCGGGGAAGATCTCCTTGACTGCCGCCATGGCCATTTCGGGAGACGCGCCGCCAGCGAGATTACTCGCCATGCGCACGCAGATTTCCGGCTCCGCGACCGGCTTGGTCCAGCCCTTGAGCGAGGCCGTGCTGCCCGAAAGCAAGAGCGCGCGCTGCATCAGGAAGCCGACCAGCGGCCCGCGCAGGCCGAGCTTCTGCATGGTGGCGGGGGCGCCGAAGCCGACCTTCCAACCGAGCGGCTTTTCCCCGGCATCGATGCGCGCGCGCCGCTGCGCGAGTAGCAGCGGCATGCCCTTTTTGATGAGCGGGTGGTCCCAGGGGTTCATGTCAGACGCGTTTCCCTTCTTACCCTCCCCCTTGTGGGGAGGGTCGCGAGTAAAGCGAGCGGGGTGGGGGTCGCTGTATTAATTTAGCGGAGGACCCCCCACCCCGACCGCCGTCGCTACGCTCCAGCGATCGACCCTCCCCACAAGGGGGAGGGTGAAGAATTCACTTATGACTCTCCGGATGCGTTTCGTAGCCGGAGGCTTCGATCGAGCCCGCACCCATCCAGCCCCACACCAGCACAACGTCTTCGTTCGACGTGTTGTTGAAGCCGTGCCAGCAGCCGCGCGGCGAATAGACCACGTCGCCCTCGCCGGAGGGTTTCTCGCCGCTGTCGGTATAGATCATGCCGCGGCCCTTGAGCACGATGAAGAACTCGTCGCAGTGGTGATGGCGGTGGTTTTCGTGCCGCGCGCCCGGCTTGAGCACGGTCCAGCCGACGACGTGATCGGCGCCGGCGGATTTCTTGTCGATCAAAAATTGCACCTGCATGTCGACCCAGCCGTCGTCGCGCTTGAGGCCCTCGACCTTCGGCACGTCCTTGAGATTGGTGCGGTACATCACGGGGGCTGTTTTTGCTTCCGACATTTTCGCCGTGGCGTTCTTCACGGCTTTGGCGAGAGCGGCTCCTATTTTCTCGGCCGGCGTGGTCATGATTGCCCTCCAAGGCGGCGATAGACTTCATGCGCGGCGACGAAATCGCGGTGGTCGATCCCGAGACCGCGGCAGGCGTTCATCATTTCGTTGGCGGCGGCGGCAAGCGGGACGGGGCTGCCGAGCTTGCGGCCGAGATCGAGCGCCAGCAGCATGTCCTTTTGCTGCAACGTCACGTCGGCGAGCGGCACTTTCGGCATTTTGCCTTCGAGGATGAACGGGCCGCGATAGCCGAGCACGGGCGACGCCGCGACGCTTTTGAGCACAGCATCGACGGCGACTTCACGTGTGACGCCGCCTTTTTCCGCCAACGCAATTGCTTCGCCAAAGGCGATCACCTCGACCATTAGCAGAAGATTGACTGCGATCTTCATCTGGCAGGCAAGTCCGTTGCCGCCGATGCGCGTCACTTTCGGGCCGATGGCGAGCAGCACCGGCTTTACGCGCTCGAATGCCGCCTCGTCGCCGCCGATCATCACCGAGGCGTTGCCGGCGGTAACGGTGACCGGACTGCCCGATATCGGGCCGTCGAGCATGATCGAACCCGCTTTGGCGAATTCGGCGGCGACCGCGCGGCTTGCGTCGGGGTCGATCGTACTCATGTCGATGTAGATTCCGCCTTTGCGCAATCCTGCAACGATGCCCTGGGCGCCGAGCGCCACCGCTTTGACGGCGGTGGAATCCGTCACAATGGAAAAGACGATCTCGGCCTGCTCGGCCACTTTGCGCGGGGTGTCGGCCCAGAGCATGCCGGCTTCCAGGAGCATTGCCGCCTTGTCGCGCGAACGGTTCCAGCCGGTGACGCGGTGCCCCGCATTCATCAGCCGCGGGACAAGCAATTGCCCCATCGCGCCGAGGCCGACAAAACCCAAATCCACGAATGCAACCCCGTTCTGAAAACCGCAAAGCCCCGCATCGGCGGGGCGTTGAGTATCCACGGATCGGGCAGGGAAGGCGAGGCCGGCGCTACGGCAGCTTGTCGTAGCCCTCACCGAAGCCCTTGAGGCTCATCGGGAAGCCGATGCCTTCCTCGGGGGTCTGGAAGATAATGAAGGTCGAGGTCTGGCCGGCGCGCAATTGTTTGATCAGGGTGTCGTCCATCACGACCTCGGCGACGCATCCGTTGGGCAGGCAGCGCACGAATCCGGCGCGGCCCACATCGACATTGTCGATCTTCAGGCCGAGGCCCGACGGCAGCAGCACCCCGAGCGGCGCGACCACGCGCATCAGCCGGCTCTTCTGATCGGCGGTTTTGAGCACGATCACCGTCAAGCCGACATTGGCGCGATCCTCGGCGGTGACGCTTTGCACCAGGGCGCATTGCTCGGTCTGGGAACCGGGCGGCGTGTCGCAGCGGATCTGCCATTCCTGGTGTACCGAGCGGACCGCGCCCTGGGCTTTGGCTGCACCGCCGGTCCCGACCGTGGCCGCCAGAACGCATGCAAGGGTCGCAACGGCCGAACCGAGCGCCCGCCGGCGGATTTTCCGGCTGACTTCTTGCTGGTTTTCTTGGCTGAAAGTGCCCACCGAACGGCCCCGAATCGCATCTTGCCCGGATATTATCGATTTTATCTTGGGTATATGGCCGGGCTGCCATGTCAAGCAAGCGATCGGCGCTATATCCAGCCGCCGGGAGGTTGAAAAATAAGCCGTTTGTCGCATGTGACATACATCAAGGCGCATTGCGGCAGACCCGGAATTGTGGTTTGAGAGGCCGGGATTTCCCCCCGTCCCGCCGCACGTTCGCGCAACCAGCCACGCCCGTGGTCAACGCGTGCACCAGCGGGTCGTGCCGTACAGCAACCTTGCGGTGTGCGGCGTGTCTGGGGCCGGTCGCGGCCGATTTTCGTCGAAGGAGCCATACGACGATGCAATTGCCCAAGCGGTTGATCGCCTTTTTGGCTGCGAGTGCGGCCATCCTTCCCGCCTGCGGGCCAGCGCTTGCCGGATACGGCCAGCCGACGCCGTGGCAATTGGGATTGCAGCAATCCGCATCGCCGGTGATGGACGAAATCATCTGGTTCCACGATCTGCTGCTCTATCTGATCGCCGCCATTTCGGCATTCGTGCTGATACTGCTCGCGATTGTGGCCGTGAAGTTCAATGCGCGCGCCAATCCGGTGCCCTCGCGCACCACCCATAACACCCTGATCGAAGTCGTCTGGACGGTGGTACCGGTGGTCATCCTGGTGGCCATCGCGGTGCCGTCGTTCCGCTTGCTGTTCCACCAGTTGAACATGCCGAAAGCGGATGTCACCGTGAAGGCGACCGGCAAACAGTGGTTCTGGAGCTACAGCTATCCCGACAGCAAATTCGAATTCGATTCGCTGATGCTGCAGGATAAGGAACGCAAGGCCGATCAGCCGCGCCTGCTTGCCGTCGATAATGAGATGGTCGTGCCGGTGAACAAGGTGGTGCACGTGCTCACCACCGGCGCCGATGTGATTCACGCCTTCGCGGTGCCTTCGTTCGGCATCAAGATCGACGCGGTTCCCGGGCGCATCAACGAGACCTGGTTCAAGGCGACGCGCGAGGGACTTTATTACGGCCAGTGCTCGGAACTTTGCGGCAAGGATCACGCCTTCATGCCGATCGCGGTGCGCGTGGTCAGCGATCGCGAATATGCCGCCTGGCTCGATCAGGCGAAAAAGAAATACGCCGGCAACGACGGCACGCAACCGCTCGCGCTGGCGGACGCTGCGGAGCGCAAATAGCATCCGGCGCGGGCGAAGTACGAGCGGGCGGCAACACGGTCGAAGGAACTGATTATGGCTACGACGGCGACATCTCATCACGCTCATGACGATCATGGCCACGCTAACCCAACCGGGTGGCGCCGCTTTGTCTATTCGACCAATCACAAGGACATCGGCACGATGTACCTGGTGTTCGCCATCGTCGGCGGGGTGGTTGGCGGCCTGCTCTCGATCGGCATACGGATCGAGTTGCAATCGCCGGGGATCCAGCTGTTCCACGAGCCGCACACCTTCAACGTATTCTTGACCGCGCATGGCCTGATTATGGTGTTCTTCATGGTGATGCCGGCGATGATCGGTGGCTTCGGCAACTGGTTCGTGCCGATCATGATTGGAGCGCCCGATATGGCGTTTCCGCGCATGAACAATATTTCGTTCTGGCTGCTGCCGGCGTCCTTTATCCTGCTCATCCTGTCCGCCTTTTTCGAAGGCGAGCCGGGTTCTCCCGGCGTCGGCGCCGGCTGGACGATCTATGCGCCGCTATCGACCAGCGGCCATCCGGGACCAGCGGTCGACTTCGCCATCCTGTCGCTGCATCTGGCGGGTGCTTCCTCGATCCTCGGCGCCATCAACTTCATCACCACCATCTTCAACATGCGCGCGCCGGGCATGACGCTGCACAAGATGCCGCTGTTCGTGTGGTCGCAGCTCGTCACGGTGTTTCTGCTGCTGCTGGCGCTGCCGGTGCTTGCCGGCGCGATCACGATGCTGCTGACGGACCGCAATTTCGGCACCACCTTCTTTTCCGCGGAGGGCGGCGGCGATCCGGTCCTATTCCAGCATTTGTTCTGGTTCTTCGGCCATCCGGAAGTCTACATCTTGATCCTGCCAGGCTTTGGCATGGTCAGCCAAATCGTCGCGACGTTTTCGCGCAAACCGGTGTTCGGCTATCTCGGTATGGCCTACGCAATGGTTTCGATCGGCGGCATCGGCTTCGTGGTGTGGGCGCACCACATGTACACCGTCGGCATGTCGACCGGAGCGCAGGCCTATTTCATTGCCGCCACCATGGTGATCGCGGTGCCGACCGGCGTGAAGATCTTCTCCTGGATCGCAACCATGTGGGGCGGCTCGATCGAATTCAAGACGCCGATGTTGTGGGCGATGGGATTCATCTTCCTGTTCACGGTCGGCGGCGTCACCGGCGTCGTGCTCGCCAATGCCGGCATCGACCGCGTGCTGCAAGACACTTATTACGTGGTGGCGCATTTTCACTACGTGCTCTCGCTTGGCGCGGTGTTCGCGATCTTCGGCGGCTGGTACTACTGGTTCCCGAAGATGAGCGGCTACATGTACAACGAGACAATCGGCAAGATTCACTTCTGGATCACCTTCATCGGCGTCAACCTGGCGTTCTTTCCGCAGCACTTCCTCGGTCTCGCCGGCATGCCGCGCCGCTATGTCGATTATCCGGACGCGTTCGCCGGCTGGAACATGGTCTCGTCCTACGGCTCGTATATTTCCGGCTTCGGCATGCTCGTATTCTTCTTCGGCGTGGCGGAAGCCTTTGCGCGCAAGCGCCCGGCGGGCGCCAATCCGTGGGGCGTGGGCGCGACCACGCTGGAATGGACGCTGCCGTCGCCGCCGCCGTTCCACCAGTTCGAGACCCTGCCGCGCATCAAGTAGCGGCACCGGAAGGAATGACGATGTCGCTGATCGGCGAAGGCGCCAATTTCCGCGGTCCGGTGCGGGCCGAGGCGGCGCTTGCATATGCCGAACCGAGTGCTGCGGGCGTTGGCGATTATCTCGCCTTGATGAAGCCGCGGGTGATGTCGCTGGTGGTGTTCACCGCGCTGGTCGGCCTTGCCATCGCGCCCGTGCATGTACATCCGGTGATTGGATTTACCGCGCTGCTCTGCATCGCGATCGGCGCGGGTGCTGCCGGCGCGCTTAACATGTGGTACGACGCCGACATCGACGCCAAGATGACGCGCACCGCGCATCGCCCGATTCCGGCGGGCCGGATGATGCCCGGCGAAGCGCTGGCCTTCGGGCTGACGCTGGCCGCCGGCTCGGTCGCCTTCCTCGGCCTGGTCGCCAATTGGCTGGCGGCCGGTCTGCTGGCGTTCACGATTTTTTTCTACGCAGTCGTCTACAGCATGTGGCTCAAGCGCTCGACGCCGATGAACATCGTCATCGGCGGCGCGGCCGGCGCGTTCCCGCCGATGATCGGCTGGGCGGCGGCGACCGGCGGTCTTGGCGTCGAGCCGTGCCTGCTGTTTCTCATCATCTTCTTCTGGACGCCGCCGCACTTCTGGGCGCTGTCGCTCTACCGCAGCGAGGATTACGCGCGCGCCGGAGTGCCGATGCTGCCGGTGGTTGCCGGCGACGCCGAGACGCGGCGGCAGATACTGCTCTACACGATTGTCCTGGTGCCGGTCGGTTTGGCGCCGTGGGCGCTTGGCTATGCCGGCGCGCTTTACGGGCTCACCGCATTGGCGGCCGGCGCGATCATGCTGGTGCTGGCCTTGCAGGTGCGGCGCGAGCGCCGGCCCGCCGAGCGCGCCAGCCGGCGTCTTTTTGCCTTTTCGATTCTCTATCTTTTCCTGCTGTTCGCCGTGTTATTGGTCGAACAGGGATGGGGCGGCCTGATCGGCCGGGTGGCCGCGTGACAACGATATTGGAAGCCGCGATGGATGAACGCCATCAAGACCAAGGCATCGTGCTCACCGAAGAGCAGAAGCGCCGCCGCCGTGCGCGCTCGATCGCCATTGCGCTTTCGCTCGGCGTGCTCGTGGTGCTGTTCTACCTCGTCACCATCGTCAAGCTCGGCCCCGGCGTGCTCAACCGGCCCCTGTGACGCTCATGAACGCTCCCGCCCATAGCTCTCGGACGCGCGATGTGGTGATCGCCGCGTGCTGCGGCGCCTTCGTTGCTGTGATGGTCGGCGCGGCCTATGCGGCGGTGCCGCTCTACAATTGGTTCTGCCGCACAACCGGCTTCGGCGGCACCACGCAGGTCTCCACCGCCGCGCCCGGCCATGTGCTGGGCCGCAAGATCATCGTGCGATTCGACTCCAACATCGT
>CAMAWF010000065.1 GCA_945861895.1 Rhizobium sp. Q54 | reverse complement strand
ATCGCAATCCGGGCGACAAGGCGGCCGAACAGAAGTTCAAGGAAATCAACGAAGCCTATGACGTGCTGCGCGACGAAGAGAAGCGCGCGGCCTATGACCGCTTCGGCCATGCCGCGTTCGAGCAAGGCATGGGTGGCGGGCCCGGCTTCGGCGCGGATTTTGGAACCACCTTCTCCGATATTTTCGAAGGCATTTTCGGCATGGGCGGCGCGCGCAGCCGCGGCACCGGGCGCGAGCGCGGGGCAGACCTGCGCTACAATATGGAAATCAGCCTGGAGGAAGCGTTCCTCGGCAAGACGGCGCAGTTGCGCATACCGACGCCGGTCACCTGCGAAGTCTGCTCAGGCACCGGCGCGAAAGCCGGCACCAAGCCGAAAACCTGCCCAACCTGCAGCGGCCAGGGAAAAATCCGTCATGCGCAAGGTTTCTTCACGCTCGAGCGCACATGCCCGGCCTGCCAGGGGCGCGGCCAGGTGATCGACGATCCCTGCCCATCCTGCTCGGGCGCCGGCCGGGTGATGCGCGATCGCACGCTGTCGGTGAACATCCCAGCCGGCGTCGAGGACGGCACGCGCATCCGGCTTGCGGGCGAAGGCGAGGCCGGCGTGCGCGGCGGGCCGGCGGGCGACCTTTATATTTTTCTTTCGCTGGCGTCGCATCGGTTCTTTCAGCGCGACGGCGCCGATCTGCATTGCCGGGTCCCTATTTCGATGGTCACCGCGGCGCTCGGCGGAGAATTGGAAGTGCCCACCATCGAGGGGGCGATGTCGCGGGTGAAAATCACCGCCGGCACCCAGTCGGGCGGCCAGTTTCGCCTTGCCGGCAAGGGCATGCCGGTCCTGCGGGCGAAACAAACCGGCGACATGTACGTTCAGGTCGTGGTCGAAACGCCGCAGAAATTGACCAAGCGGCAGAAGGAATTGCTGGCCGAGTTCGACAAGCTGTCGTCCCAGGAAACCCAGCCGGAATCCGCGGGATTCTTCAGCAAGGTCAAGGAGTTTTTCGATGGCCTCGGCAATCGCACGGAGTCCTCGCGTTGAGTGGCTTGACCCTCGCCTTCCAGCCCTATACCGGTGAAAGCCTGCGGCGGGACCCGCCGCGTCTGCGTGCCAAGTCATTTTTATGCCCTTGCACTCATTAGTCAGTGTTGAAAAAAAGGGTTTGCGCCTCGACGACGAGGTGCATTTCATCCGTTCATGGTTCGAGAAGCCGTTGGCGACCGGCGCGGTGATGCCGTCCGGCCGCGTGCTCGCGCGCACCATGGCGCGCTATGTCGATCCCACCGTTAGCGGTCCCGTCATCGAACTCGGTCCCGGCACCGGGCCGGTCACCGAAGCTTTGGTCAAACAGGGCGTCGATCCCGCGCGCCTTGTGCTGGTGGAATTCAACCCGGTGTTCTGCCGGCTGTTGCGTTCGCGCTATCCGGCGGCGACCGTGGTGCAAGGCGACGCTTACCGGCTGCGCCGGCTGATGGAAAATCTGGTGCGCGAGCCGGCCGCCGCCGTGGTTTCCGGCCTGCCGCTCGTCACCAAGCCGCTGCGTACCCGTCTGCGGCTGATGTCCGATGCGCTCGGATTGCTGGCGCCGGGCGCGCCCTTCGTGCAATTCACCTATGCCATGGTGCCGCCGATCCCCAAGGCGCTCAGCGGCGTGCGGGCCGAGGCGTCGGAGTTGATTTGGATGAATCTGCCGCCCGCCCGCGTGTGGGTCTATCGCGGAAGCTGACGACGCCGCATTGTGTTATTGGTGGCCAACGTTAAGCGGAGCCGCCGATGCCTGCCCCCAAAATTCTCGTGTTCGCGGGTTCGATCCGCACCGGCTCGCACAATGCGCGGCTTGCCGCGCTGGCGGTGAAGGAATTCACCCTCGCCGATGCCGAGGTCACTCTCATCTCGCTCGCCGACTATCCCTTGCCGCTTTACGAGGCCGACCTCGAAATCAAGGCCGGCGCGCCGCACAACGCGGTCAAGCTCAAGCAGATGATGTGCGCGCATCACGGCGTGTTCATCGTGAGCCCCGAATACAATGCCTCGGTCACGCCGCTGCTCAAGAACGCCATCGACTGGGTGTCGCGCGTGCGTGAGCGCGGCGATGCGCCGCTCGCCGCCTACAAGGGCCGCGCGTTTGCCCTGGGCTCGGCTTCGCCGGGCCCGTGGGGTGGAACCCGCTCGCTGCTTGCCTTGCGCCAGGTGCTGGCGGTGGGTTGCGGTGCGCTGGTGATCGCCGAGCAGGTCGCGGTACCGCATGCGGACAAGGCGTTCGACGACATGGACAATCTCACCGATGCGCGGACAACCGCGGCATTGAAAACCGCGGCGCAGCGCCTGGTCGATGTGGCGCGGCTGATGATGTGAGGAGGATGCGTTGGACTTAAGCCCGCACGACAGACTGATCGTCGCTCTCGATCTTCCCACGGTGGCTGCCGCCGACGCGATGGTCGAGCGGCTTGGCGACGCAGTTCAGTTCTACAAGATCGGCCATCAACTCGCCTATGCCGGCGGGTTGACGTTCGCGCAAACTTTGATCGGCGCCGGCAAGCGCGTGTTCTTCGATCTCAAGCTGCACGACATCGGCAACACGGTCGGCAAGGGAGTCGAGAGCGTGGCGCGTTCGGGCGCAAGCTTCCTCACGGTGCACGCCTATCCGCAGACCATGCAGGCGGCGGTGGAAGCAAAACGCGGCTCACAGTTGAAAATCCTCGCCATCACCGTGCTCACCTCATACGACGACAACGATCTCGCCGCCGCCGGATATCGGTTGGCTGTGGCGGAATTGGCGGCCGCGCGGGCGGCGCAGGCGCTTGAGGCCGGTATCGACGGGCTGGTCTGCTCCGGCGAGGAAGTGCCCGCGCTTCGCAAAATCGCCGGACCGCACATGGTGCTGGTGACGCCGGGCATCCGTCCCGCCGGCAGCGCCAGCGGCGACCAGAAGCGCATCATGACGCCGGGCAAGGCGATCGCCGCCGGAGCGGATTATCTCGTGGTCGGGCGTCCGGTTCTGCAAGCGGCCGATCCGAAAGCCGCTGCCGAGGCAATTATTGCGGAAATCGCACAGGCACAGAATTAAACGGGAGAATGGAAATGGCCAAAGGCTATTGGCTTGCACGAGTCGATGTAAAAAATCCGGACGGCTACAAGCAATATGCCGCCGCGCTCCAGCCGCTTTTTAAGAACTACGGAGCCCGCTATCTCACGCGCGGCGGCCGGTCGGAGAATGTCGAGGGCAGCAACCGGTCGCGCAATGTCGTGATCGAGTTCAAAGACTATGAATCCGCGCTGGCGTGCTATCGCTCGGCCGAATACCAAAAAGTCATTGCCCTGCGTACGGCCGCCGCCGATTCCGATCTGATCGTGCTGGAAGGCTACGACGGGCCGCAGCCGTAGTCGCCTTTTTCCACCCGCCACGTTATACCGGCGCTCACGGGAGACAACCGATGTCCGACATGCGGCTCGTGGTGGCTGGCGCCGGCGGGCGCATGGGGCGCGCGCTCATCCAGGCCATTGCCGAGAGCAAAGGCCTCAAGCTCGTGGGCGCGCTGGAAGACGCGCGTTCGCCGCTGCTCGGCCGGGATGCCGGCACGCTGGCGGGGCTGGGCGAAAACGGCATCAAGCTTGCCGCCGACGCCGCGCCGCTGCTCGGCAAAATGGACGGCATCGTCGATTTCACCGCGCCGTCCGCGACGGTTGCCTATGCCGCGCTCGCCGCCAAAGCCGGGATCGTGCATGTCATCGGCACCACCGGCTTTGCGCCCGCCGACGAAGACAAGATCGCGGCGGCGGCAAAGAGCGCGATCGTCGTCAAGTCCGGCAACATGAGCCTCGGCGTCAATCTGCTCGGCGCGCTGGTCAAGCGCGTGGCGAAGACGCTGGACGAGGAATTCGACATCGAGATCGTGGAAATGCACCACAATAAGAAGGTCGATGCGCCCTCCGGCACCGCGCTGATGCTTGGCCGCGCGGCGGCGGAAGGTCGCGGCATCGATCTCGACAAGCGCAAGGTTGTGGCGCGTGACGGCCATACCGGCGCGCGCAAGCCGGGCGATATCGGCTTTGCGGTGCTGCGCGGCGGCAGCGTGGTGGGCGAGCACAATGTGATCTTTGCAGGGCCAGCCGAGCGCATCGAGCTGGTGCACAAGGCTGGGGACCGCATGATCTTCGCGCGCGGCGCGCTCAAGGCGGCGCTGTGGGCGCGCGGGCAGAAGCCGGGACTTTATTCGATGGCCGATGTGCTGGGGCTGAAGGATTTTTAGGTCTTTACCCTCCCCCCTCCAGGGTGAGATAAAACGGAGTCGCCGATGACCGAACGCATGCTTGTCCTCGTGCGTCACGGCCAGAGCGACTGGAATCTCAAAAACCTGTTCACCGGCTGGCGCGACATCGATCTCACCGAGCAGGGCGTCGCGGAAGCGCGCGCCGCCGGGCGCCGGCTGAAGGCGCAGGGAATTTCATTCGACGTCGCGTTTACCTCCGTGCTCAAGCGCGCGCAGCGCACGCTCGATCTCATGCTCGAGGAACTGGGGCAACAGAATCTCAAAACGTTCAAGGACCAGGCGCTCAACGAGCGCCATTACGGCGATCTGGTCGGGCTCAACAAGGACGAAGCGCGCAAAAAATGGGGCGAGGCGCAAGTGCATATCTGGCGGCGCTCCTACGACGTGGCGCCGCCCGGCGGCGAATCCTTACGCGACACCGCCGCGCGCGTGCTGCCGTATTACATCCAGGAAATTCTGCCGCGGGTATTGCGCGGCGAGCGCGTGCTGGTCTCGGCGCACGGCAATTCGCTGCGCGCTCTCGTCATGGTGCTGGATCGGCACACGCCGGAGACGATCACGAAATTGAATCTGGATACCGGCGTGCCGATGATCTACCGGCTCAATGCCGATGCCACGGTGGCCGAGAAGAAAGAATTGGCGGTTTAATTACGCGACCTTGCCCGCTTCCCATCCCAGCATCGCGCGCTTGCGGGTGATGCCCCAGTGATAGCCGGTGATGTCGCCGCTCTTGCCGATGACGCGGTGGCACGGCACCACGAAGCACACCGGGTTCTTGCCGACCGCGGCGCCGACCGCGCGCGAGGCTTTCGGCTTGCGGATCTTGCTGGCGATGTCGGAATAGGTGGTGGCGCGCCCCATCGGGATCGCCAGCAGCGTTTCCCACACTCGTACCTCGAAATCGGTGCCGATCAGCACCACGCGCAGCGGGCGGTCCGGCCGCCACAGTTTTGCATCGAAAATGCGCTGCGCCAGCGGCGCGGTGGCGGACGCGTTTTCGACATAGCCGGCTTTCGGCCAGCGCGCGCGCATGTCGGCGAGCGCCGACTTTTCCTCGCCCATGTCGGCGAAGGCGAGCCCTGCGAGCCCGCGCGGCGTCGCCATCACCAGCGCCGTGCCGAACGGGGAAGGATGAAAGCCGTAATCGATCGCGAGCCCTTCGCCGCCGGCCTTCCATTCGCCCGGCGACATCGCCTCGTGGGTGACGAACAGATCGTGCAGCCGTCCCGGCCCCGACAGGCCGACTTCATAGGAAGCATCGAGCACGCTCGCCGAATCGCGCAACAGCGCGCGGGCATGATCGAGCGTGAGCGCCTGCAAGAAAGCTTTTGGCGTCAGCCCGGCCCAGCGGCGGAACAGATGATGCAGCTCGCTGGTGGCGACGCCGGAGGCTTCCGCAATGGCCTCGATTTCCGGCTGCGTGCGCCAATGTTCCGAGATAAAGGCGATGGCGCGGCGCACGATGTCGTAGTCGGCCGCCGCGGTTGAAAGCGGCGGCAGGTCGGTCACGCGGGCGGATGAGTGCATCGCTGTCTGCAACATATTCTCCGTTTAGGCGTGGCTTTGGTCCGCCGCCACCCGGTTCCTGCAACGTTTATTCCAACACTGTCCGCGTCGGCCCGCGTTTGGCCTCGCCCAATGCGACGAAAAGCGCCTGTGCGAAACTCGCTTTTTCCTGGGCCCCGAGAAAATTGGCGATCGAGAGCTTGCGGCCGTGCGAGACCAGATAAAGCCGTTCGATGCCGAATTCCTCGTGCGTCTGCTTGTCGAGCCGCACCCACAGCGGATTGAGCTTCCATTCGCGCACCTGGCCGCGCGGGCTGACTTTGCGGACTTTCAATTCCTCCGGCGTCACCGTCACCTCTTCGTAGGCGGCGGCGGCGCCATAATTCACGTGAAACGCCCAATACAGCAGGGCTGCGTCGAGCCCAAGAAAGCCCAGCACCGGCCAGGCGCCGGCGAGCAGGAAGACTATCCCTGCGACGAAGCTGACAAAACAGACCAGCCCCATCAGCACCCAGAATCCCACGCGGTCGAGCGAGCGGTGCGGCGTGATTACCACCGAAAAGATCGCGGGTTCGAATTCGCGGATGTTGTCTGGCGTCATGTGTTGTCGAAGGTTGCGTGCGCCACTATACCGGAAGCATGGCGAAAAAACCGGCCCGGCAAAGCCTGAAAAAAGCGCGCAAGCCAAAGCCCGCCAAGGTCAAAGGCCCGGCAAAGCGCGCCAAGCCTGCTGCAATATCCGAATACGGCGCGCTGCCGAAATGGACCGGAGCTGAGATCGAAGCAGCCTTCCGCCGCTTTCAGGCCAAGGAGCCGCACCCGAAGGGCGAACTGCTCCACGTCAATCCGTTCACGCTGCTGGTGGCCGTAGTGCTTTCGGCGCAGGCGACCGATGCCGGCGTCAACAAGGCCACGCCCGCGCTGTTTGCCGCCGCCGATACGCCCGCCAAGATGATGGCGCTCGGGGAAGCGCGCGTGCGCGAACTGATAAAGACCATCGGGCTTTTTCGCACCAAGGCCAAGAACGTCGTCGCGCTGTCGCAAATTCTCGTCGCGCAGCACGGCGGACAGGTGCCGCGCACGCGCGAAGCGTTGCAGGCGTTGCCCGGCGTCGGGCGCAAGACCGCGAACGTCGTTCTTAATATTGCGTTCGGCGAGCCGACCATCGCGGTCGACACCCACATTTTTCGCATCGGCAATCGCACTGGCCTTGCGCCCGGCAAAAACCCATTCGAGGTCGAGCAAAAACTGGAGCAGGCGATCCCGGCGAAATATATGCTGCATGCCCACCATTGGCTTATTCTGCATGGACGTTATGTTTGCGTTGCGCGCCGGCCCTTGTGCGAGACGTGTATAATCGCCGATCTGTGCAAGTGGCTGGGCAAGACCGTTACTGCGTAAATTTGTCGAGGACTGCGTATGGAAGGCTCCGGCGCAAAATCCAAAGCCGTCGATCGCGGCCAGCCTGTGGAGATCATGCGCCAGGGCGGGCTGCTACCGCTGGCTGCGGCAGCGTGGATGCAGGCGCGTCCGCGCGTATCGGAAAATTTCCAGCGCGATGCGGCGGCGGGAACGAAATTCTGGCGCGCAGGCGCCGATCTGTTCGCCAAGCTGCCGAAAAAACCAAAGCGCACAGCGGCGCAGCAATTGGCCGCAGACGTCATCCTGCTTGATTGCCGCGGCGCGCGGAACAACTTTCTCGCGCGCCATTGCGAGGCCGTCTATCGTAAACTGACGAAAAATCTCACGTCGTTCCTGCGCGTGGAAGAGCTTTGCTACGCCGCCGCCAAGCTGGTGCCGGGCCTGACACCATCGCAAAAGGAAGTCGCCGCGGAAAGCGAATTTCTGCAGGGCGCGAAGGACGGCGTCGAGGTCGATCAGGGAATATTCTTGTCGCAGGTGCTCGCACTGTTCGAACCCGGCATGCATCTGTGCCATGCCATGCTGCGGTCAAAACCCGAAGCGATGCAGCACGCGGCGGAATTTCTCAGAACCGGGATAGTCGACTTCGGCGTGGCGCGGGTAGAGCGCAAGGGCAAGGCGGCGGTTGTCACCATTTCCAATCCACGCTTTCTCAACGCTGAAGACAGCGGCACGCTGGATGACACCGAGACTGCGGTGGATATCGCCATCCTCGACCCGATGAGCGAAATCTGCGTGCTGCGCGGCGGCGCGGTCGAACACCCGAAATATGCCGGCCGCAAGATATTCTCCAGCGGCATCAATCTCACGCATCTTTATCGCGGCAAAATTTCGTTCCTGTTCTATATCACGCGTGACATGGGCGTGGTGAACAAGATGTTCCGCGGCATCGCGTTGCCCGGCGCGCCGAGCCCGGACGAACTTTCCGGCGGCACGCGCGAGAAACCGTGGATCGCGGGCGTCGATACCTTCGCCATCGGCGGTGGCTGCCAGTATCTGCTGGCGATGGATTATGTCGTCGCCGGCAGCGACGCTTATATGACCTTGCCGGCGCGCAAAGAAGGCATCATTCCCGGCGCCGCCAATCTGCGGCTGCCGCGATTTACCGGCGACCGCATCGCGCGGCAGGCGATCCTGTCAGGCCGGCGGCTCGACTGCGACAGCGCGGAAGGCCGACTGATCTGCGACGAAGTGGTGCCGCCGAACGAGGTCGATGCCGCGGTCGATCGCGTGGTGGCGAATTTCACCGGCTCCGGCATGGTGAGCGCCGCCGGTAATCGGCGCGCTTTTCGCGTCGGGCAGGAGCCGCTGGATCTGTTCCGTCGCTACATGGCCGTCTATGCGCGCGAGCAGGCCTATTGTCACTTCAGCCCCGCGCTCATCGCCAACCTCGAACAGCACTGGAACGCCGCGCAGCGCAAGCTGTGATGGCGCGTGGCCGAATGGCTGTGAGCAACGCCGCCGATTTTGCGCCGCGCCGGCAGGACCTCGAGCCGATCGAGATCGCTTCACGCGACGAAATCTCGGCATTGCAGCTCAAGCGGCTGAAATGGTCGCTCGGTCATGCCTATGCGAACGTGCCGCATTACCGGCAAGCGTTCGACGCCGCCGGTGTCCACCCGGACGATCTTCGGCAGCTTTCCGACCTGAGCAAATTCCCGTTCACCGGCAAGGACGACCTGCGCGCCAATTATCCGTTCGGCATGTTCGCGGTGCCGCGCGAGCAGATCGTGCGCGTGCATGCGTCCTCCGGCACCACCGGCACGCCGACGGTGGCGGGCTATACCGCCGCCGACCTCGACATGTGGGCGGTGGTGATCGCGCGCTGCATTCGCGCCGCCGGTGGGCGGTCGGGGATGATCGTTCACAACGTGGCGGGTTATGGGCTGTTCACCGGCGGCTTGGGATTTCACGGCGGCGCCGAACGCCTGGGCTGCACCGTCGTGCCGGTGTCGAGCGGCATGACCGAGCGGCAGGTACGCCTCATCCTAGATTTCAAGCCGGAGCTGATCCACGCTACGCCGAGCTACATGCTGGCGATCCTCGACGCATTCCGCGCGCAAGGCGTCGACCCGCGCGGCAGTTCGCTCAAGCTCGGAATCTTCGGCGCCGAGCCGTGGACCAATGCGATGCGCGAGGAAATCGAAACTGCGTTCGATATTCACGCAGTCGATATGTATGGCCTCTCGGAAGTGATCGGACCGGGAGTGGCGGCGGAATGCGTCGAGTCGAAGGACGGACCGCACGTCTGGGAGGATCATTTCTATCCGGAGATCGTCGATCCCGTCAGCGGTAAGGTTCTGCCCGATGGCGAAAGCGGCGAGCTGGTGTTCACCTCGCTGACCAAAGTCGGTATGCCGGTGGTGCGCTATCGCTCGCGCGACCTCACACGACTGCTGCCGGGCACCGCGCGCGCGATGCGGCGGATCGAGAAGATCACTGGGCGTTCGGACGACATGATGATTGTGCGCGGCGTGAATGTGTTTCCGAGCCAGATCGAGGAAATTATCCTGCGCGATGCGCGGCTGGCGCCGCATTTCGTTGTCGAACTGCGGCGCACCAGCCGGCTCGATACGTTGACAGTACGTGTGGAGATCAAGCCCGGCGGCGACGACAGCGTTCGTGCGGCGTGCAGCCGCGATCTCGCGCAGCTTATCAGGAGCGAAATCGGTTTGAACGTTGCGGTGGAAACGGTGATGCCGGGCGGCATCGAACGCTCGGCCGGCAAGGCCAAGCGGATCGTCGATCTGCGCTTGAAGGAATAGTCAGCGCGGTTCGATCAATTCCACCCGCCGCCCCGACAGCCGCTTGTGCATATGCACCATCAACGCCATGCCGAACAGCGGCGTAGCGAGATTGACGATCGGGATCGACACGAAGAACGCGATCAGCATTCCGGCGAGAAATACATAGGCGCGATGCGTGCGCCGCAGCGCTTTTGCTTCCGCCGGCGGGCGAAAACGCATGGCGGCAAGCTCGAAATATTCGCGGCCGAGCAGATAGGCGTTGGCCACGAACATGATCAGCAATCCAAGCCCGGCCAGAAACACGAACGGCAGCGCGCAGAGATAAACCAGCAAGGCCAGCAGCGCGGTTTTCGAGCCTTCGAATATCGCGCGCGCGAACGGCAGCGGCTTGCCCGCTGGCTCGGCCGGATAATGCGTGCGCTCGACTTCGCCGGCGATCTCGTCGACGAAAAAGCTGCCGACAAAGGCGGTGACCGCCGGCATCAGAAACACCGCGCCGGTGATGATGCCCAGCCCGGCCATGATCGAGAGCACCCAGACCAGCAGGCCCCAGGCCGTGTGCGGCACCGCGCCGATATTGCTTTCGGCCCAGGCCGTGCCGTTTGCGGCCATCCATGCGAACACCCGCTGCAAGCCGAGGCCGGCGAGCACGATAAGGATCAGCGCAAGACCGACGGCCTTGCGCAGCACCCGCCGGAACGGGGCGGTGAACATTTGCGAGAGTGCTTTGACGGCCGCCTCGATCATCCCTCGCCCTCCGCGCGAACCCGGCGAAGGTGGGGATGGCGGCGATGGGAGGCAAGAGCTCTCAGAGCATGATCCCGAAAAGTGGGAACCGGTTTTCGGAAAAGATCATGCGCAAACAAAAAGACCCTAGCAGGCCGGCGCGAGCGTCTCGGCCTGTTCGGGAACCAGCGTCGCCTGCGCGGTTTCAGCGTCCACCGCCGGCAGGTCGCTCCACTGCATGGTCTTGTAGTCGAAGCCGCGCACGATGGTCGGCTTCACCACTTCGAAGTAAGGCGAGATGTCGAAGTCGCGCGGGGCGTACAGGGAAGAGTGCCGGATCTCCAGCATTTCGCGGCGCGCCTCTTCGCTCTCCAGCCGCGTCACTTTCGGCAGAATCGGATAGCGCACGTTTTCGAACGCCTGCGCGATCAGCGCCGAGCAGATGATGCGCGTAGGATGGCCGGAGCCGAGCGCGATCATGCGCCGCCGCCAGCGCTGCGGAACCGGCAGCGGAAACAGATAGCGCAGCAGATCGACGATGTTCTGGACGTCGTAGTCGAAGACGATGCGCTCGGCGGCGTAGGCGCATACCCGCGCGCGATCGTCCGGCGTCAGTCCGGTCGGCCGGCAGACGCGCGTATGGTAGCGGGCATATTTCGACAGCGGCGCGGCGACGACGCCCTGCCCGATATTGGCCTCAACCAGCGTGAGCGGTTCGCCCTCGGCGGTTTCGCGATCGCCGATATGGCCGACATAGAGCGCGGCGTGCGACCAGGTCGATTGCGTGAGATATTTGATGACGCCGGAAATGCGATTGGTGCCTTCGACCAGCAATACATCGCCGGGCCGCAACACCATACGCAATGCCGCGGGATCGCTCGGCGTGAACGGCTCGTAGCCCTCCGCCGGCTTTTCCAGTTTATGGGCGAGCAATCGCCCGACGCCGTCCAGCACCCAACTCATCGCACCGCATCCCCACATGCGCCAGCTTCTGCTGCGCGTCTTGTTGGCCGCAATTTAGTCAAGACTCATTGCAATTTGGTTCATCCGGCGGCGTGTTCCGTTACCAAACGTTAGCCATGAGATTTGCGAGGATGCGCGGCTTGGGGCATCTTGCGCGCCTCATCAACCATTCGGATACCATGTCGAAACTCAGTCGCCGCTCGTTCCTTGCCGCTTCCGCCGCGCTGGCGGCGGCGCCTGCGCTCGGCGCCGTGCCGGCTTCGGGCGATGTCGATGTCGTCATCGTTGGCGCCGGCGCCGCCGGCATTGCCGCCGCGCGCCGCGTCGCCGCCGCCGGCCGGCGTTTTGCGCTAATCGAGGCGGCGGACCGCATCGGCGGGCGCTGCATCACCGACACGCGCAGCTTCGGCGTGCCGTTCGACCGCGGCGCGCATTGGATTCATGCGCCCGAGATAAATCCGGTCGCCAAGCTTGCGGCGCAAACGGGGCACGAAGTCTATCCGGCGCCGCGCGGGCAAAAACTGCGCATCGGCCAGCGCAATGCGCGCGAAAGCGAGCTGGAAGCGTTTTTGGCGGCGCTGTTCCGCTCCAATCGCGCCATCGCCGAAGCGGCGTTGGGCAAGACCGACATGGCAGCGGCGCGCGCGCTGCCGAAGGATCTCGGCGACTGGCAGCCGGCGGTGGAATTCGTGCTCGGCCCTTATACTTGCGCGCAGGAACTGACCGCGATTTCGGCCAGGGATTTTGCCCGTGCGGCCGAGCGCGGCAGCGACGCCTTCTGCCGGCAGGGCTATGGCGCGCTGCTGGCGAAGCTGGCCGAGAATATCCCCGTGCAGCTCAATACGCCGGCGATATCGGTCGAGTGGCTCAATCGCCTGGAGGTCGAGACGCCGAAAGGAAAACTGCGCGCACGCACGGTGATCGTGACCGTCTCGACCGGCGTGCTCGCCACCGGCAAGATCAAATTCGTTCCCGAACTGCCAAAACGCCAGCTCGACGCCATCGGCAAGCTCAAGCTCGGCAGCTACGACCACATCGCGCTTGAGCTTCCTGGCAACCCGCTCGATCTCGCACACGACGATCTGGTGTTTGAAAAATCCGTAACCGCCCGCACTGCCGCGCTGCTCGCCAATATCGCCGGCACGAATATTTGCACCGTCGACGTCGCGGGCCGCTTCGGCCGCGATCTTGCCGCGCAAGGCGAGCCGGCGATGGCTGCGTTTGCCGCCGAATGGCTCGCGGACCTTTTCGGCGCCAACGTCAAAAGCGCGATCAAGCGCACTACGGTGACGCGCTGGAACGATGAACCCTGGGCGCTCGGCGCGTTCTCCGCCGCTGCGCCCGGGGGCGAAACCGCGCGCAAGGCGCTCGGCGAGCCGATCCGCGACCGCCTCTGGCTGGCCGGCGAGGCGGTGCATGAAACGTTGTGGGGCACGGTCGGCGGCGCGTTTGAGTCCGGCACCCGCGCGGCGTAGGCCGCCTTGCGCAAGATGGGCGTGCTGAAAGAGCCGGAAGCGGACAGGCCCGCGCGCCGCCGCCGGCGCGATGATGACGGGTGATGGCTGGGAACGGACCCACGCACCCAAAGGCGCTGATCGCCTGGTCGAGCGGCAAGGACAGCGCATGGGCGTTGCACGAGGCGCGTCGTGCGGGCGAATTCGATGTGGTCGGTGCGCTCACCACAGTGACGGATTCATTCGGCCGCGTCAGCATGCATGGCGTGCGGGAAGAACTGCTGCGCGCTCAGCTTGATGCCGCCGGACTGCCCTCGCTGGTCGTGCGCATTCCTTATCCCTGCCCAAACGAGGTCTATGAACGCGAGATGGCGGCGGCGATGGCGCAAGCGAAGGAGGATGGCATTACGCATGTCATCTTTGGCGATCTCTTTCTCGAAGACGTGCGCAACTATCGAGAAACGCGCATGGCAGGGACCGGCATCACGCCCGTGTTCCCGATATGGCAGCGGCCGACCGGCGCGCTTGCGCGCGAGATGATCGCGTCAGGCGTCGAGGCAACGCTCGCCGTCGTCGATCTTAGGAAACTGCCGGCATCGTTCGCGGGGCGGCGATTCGATGCGGCGCTGTTGGATGCGTTGCCTGCCGGCATCGATCCCTGCGGCGAAACCGGCGAGTTTCATTCCTTCGTATCGGCAGGGCCGATGCTGAAGGGAAAAATTCAGATCGCGACCGGAGAGACAGTGGAGCGCGACGGCTTTGCGTTCGCCGATCTGCTGCCGGGCTGATCAGGTGCGCAGCACGCCGCCGGTTTTTTTCGTCACTTCAGTGATGATCTTATTGCCCAGCGCCAGGATTTCCTCGTCGGTCATGGTGCGCTCGCGCGGCTGCAAAGTGACCGCAATCGCCACCGACTTCTTGCCCGCCTCAATGCCTTTGCCTTCGTAGACGTCGAACACAGTGACCGCGGCGATAAGCTTGCGGTCGGCCGACTGTACGGCGCGCACGATGTCGCCGGCTTTCATCGCGGCATCCACCACGAACGCAAAGTCGCGCTCCACCGGCTGGAACGGCGAAAGCTCCAGCAGCGGCTTGGCGCGCGTCGGTTTGGCTTTCGGTTCGGTAATTTTTTCCAGCACGACCTCGAAGCCGACCAGCGGACCTTCGACATCGAGCGCTTGCAATATGCGCGGATGCAGCTCGCCGAAAAATCCGAGCACGTTCTGCGGGCCGATCTGGATCGTCCCCGAACGACCCGGATGCAGCCAGGACGGTCCGCCCGGCGCCACTTGCAGCGCCTGCGCCGGCGCACCGGCGGCGGCCAATACAGCAAAGGCGTCGGCCTTGGCGTCGAACGCATCGACGCCGGCGCCGCCGTTCGACCAGTGGCGGCCGATGCCGGTTGCTTTCGCCAAACCGCGCCGCACGCCGCTCGCGGCCATAAGCTGCTCTTCCGGCTTGTCGCCTTTGAAAATCTGCCCGACCTCGAACAAGGCGACGTCGGGGAACCCGCGGTCGGCGTTCTTTTGCGCGGCGGCGATGAGACCGCAGATCAGGCTCGGGCGCATGTCGGAAAGCTCGGCCGCAATCGGATTGGCGAGCGCCAGCGCCGCGCCGCCGCCGCCGAACAATTCGGCCTGCCGTTTCGAGACGAACGACCAGGTCACCGCCTCGAACATGCCGCGCGCGGCGAGCGCGCGCTTGGCCTTGCGGGTGCGCATTTGCATGCCGGTGAGCACCGGCTTGAAGGCGTCGGCGCCGCGCGGGAACGGCGTTGCCGGCACGCGATCCAGCCCGAGAATGCGCACGACTTCCTCGACGATGTCGGCTTTGCCCTCGACATCGGGCCGCCACGATGGCACCGCGACTTTCACCTTTTCGGCCTGGCCGACGGCGAAGAAGCCGAGCTTTTCGAGCACGCGGCGCAATTCGGCGAGCGGCACTTTCAGCCCCGCCAGCCGTTCAAGCTCGTTGAGCGGAAAATCCACCACGCGCTCCGGCACCTTGACCTCGCCGGCGACGACGATCTCCGACGGCGTGCCGCCGCAAAGCTCGATCACCATTTGGGTTGCGAGTTCGAGGCCCGGCAGCATGAAGGCCGGATCGACGCCGCGTTCGAAGCGATAGCGCGCGTCCGACTGGATCGAAAGCTTGCGGCCGGTCTGCGCGATGTTGAGTTCGTTCCACAGCGCGGATTCGATCAGCACGTCGGCGGTCGCCTGCGAGCAGCCGGTGGCTTCGCCGCCCATGATGCCGGACAGCGACTCGACGCCTTTTTCATCGGCGATCACGCACATGGTTTCGTCGAGCGCATAGGTCTTGCCGTCGAGCGCGAGCAGTTGCTCGCCTTGTCTGCCGCGGCGCACGCTGAGATTGCCCTTCACCTTGGCCGCGTCGAACACATGCAGCGGCCGGCCGCGGTCGACGGTGATGAAATTGGTGATGTCGACCAGCGCGTTGATCGGGCGCAGGCCGATTGCCGCGAGGCGTTTTTGCAGCCAGTCGGGCGAGGGTCCGTTCTTGATGCCCTTGACCAGCCGCAATCCGAATGCGGGACACAGCGAAGGCGTGGCGCCGAAGTCGAGCTTGACCGAAACCGGGCAGGGAAATGCGCCCTTCACCGGCTTTACGGTCCTGTCCTTGAATGCGCCGGCGGTGGCGGCGCCGAGATCGCGCGCAATTCCATTGACGCCGGTGCAGTCGGGGCGGTTGGGCGTGAGATTGATCTCGATCGCCGGATCGCCGAGCCCGAGCATGTCGGCATAGGGCTTGCCGACCGGCGCGTCGGCGGCAAGTTCGATGATGCCGTCGTGATTGTCGGAAATCAGCAATTCGGCTTCCGACACCAGCATGCCGCGGCTTTCCACGCCGCGGATGGTGCCGACGCCGAGCGTGATGTTCTTGCCGGGAATGAATGTGCCGACCGGCGCGAACACGCCCTTCATGCCGGCGCGCGCGTTCGGCGCGCCGCAGACGACCTGCACCGGGGCGCCGTCGCCGGTGTCGACCATGCACACGCGCAGGCGATCGGCATTGGGGTGTTGAACGGCGGAAATCACCGCGGCCACCTTGAACGGAGCGAGCACCTTCGCCTTGTCTTCGACGTTCTCGACCTCAAGTCCGATCATGGTGAGCTTGTCGACGATCTCCGGCAGAGACGCGTCGGTGTCGAGATGCTCTTTCAGCCAGGCGAGGGTGAATTTCATTTCTTATCGCTTTCGACCGCGATATGTGCCTCGTCCGGCAACAACTTGCCAATTAGCTCCAGCATTGCGTTTGGCATCGGCTTAGGTGGCTTTGATCGGATATTCGGGATGTAGCGATTCGAGTCGGGGCCCCAGTCGAAATAGATTGCATTGTTGGGCTGGGCGAGTTTTGCGGCATCGTTATCTGTGATTGTCAGAGAATTGGACCATAGGGCCTTAGCCTCATTCTTTCCGACCAAGCGCGCGAACACATCCAGTCTATATTCGCCAGCCTTAAACAGGTATTTCTCGGTATCGGGCGGCAATAAGAAATGATGATCTCCCACCACACCTTGCTCGCCCACAAAAATTCCGCTGCCCCTCGTAAGTCGCTCGTCTCCAAGCACCCAGATCGGAAAGCTCTGTCGCTGTTCTCCGCGAGACAGTCTCGCGAACATATTTTCGATCACATGTCCACGCTTCGCGGTCGAGTACAGAAGAGCTCGCAGAAAGATTTTTGGTTCACCTTCGTGATGCCGGCCATCGGGACCAAACATTACAGTAGTAGGTTGTGTCATTTTGAGCGTGCCGCGACGAAAGAGCGTGATCCACATGGTGACCAGGGAAACGGCCAAAGCGGTCGCAGAGATCGCGATTGCTATAGTGGAAGCGTCTGGCATGTGCAGCCACCCCCCTCCCTAACCCTCCCCCACAAGGGGGGAGGGAACAGGGCGGACTTCATGGCTGACGAGTCTATCCCAATGATTCATGAACTCAGTCCTCCCGCCAGCGTCGGGAAATCGAGCGGCCGGAAGCCGTAATGCGAAAGCCAGCGCACGTCGGCTTCGAAGAAGGCGCGCAGGTCCGGCATGCCGTATTTCAGCATGGCGATGCGGTCGATCCCCAAGCCCCAGGCGAAGCCCTGGTATTCGTCGGGATCGAGGCCGCAATGGCGCAGCACATTCGGATGCACCATGCCGCAGCCGAGAATTTCCAGCCAGTCGTCGCCTTCGCCGAAACGGATTTCGCCCTTGTCGCGCCGGCATTGAATGTCGACTTCCATCGACGGTTCGGTGAACGGAAAATACGACGGGCGAAAGCGCATCTTCACGCTGTCGACTTCGAAAAACGCCTTGCAGAATTCCTGCAAGATCCATTTCAGGTGGCCGAGATGCGAGCCCTTGTCGATCACCAGTCCTTCGACCTGATGG
>CAMAWF010000064.1 GCA_945861895.1 Rhizobium sp. Q54 | reverse complement strand
ACCTTCGCGCCTTTGGCGCTTCGGTTGGCAAGCCAGCCATCCGCCAAGTGCGCGGCGGGGCTCGCAAAATGGGCTTCTGCGGGTGTAGCTCAATGGTAGAGCAACAGCCTTCCAAGCTGATGACGAGGGTTCGATTCCCTTCACCCGCTCCAATCTTTTCAATCAGTTAAGAGACGAGTTGTCCCCAAGGGCGCGTGGTTGGGGGCAAGCTGGGGACGATCTGTATCGGCTGCTCGGGCGCGAATTTGAGGGGAAAGCCGTTATGGCTCTGGCGGATTGCAAAGCGGTGACTAACCTTGCGAAAATGCCTGAAAAATAAGGCTTGGCGAGAGGTGGTGGCGACCCCGGAGAGAAGGGCAGGGATGAGCCACGTCAATGGCTTATAGTGACTAACCTCCGCAACGGCTCCCAGCGACCTTAAAGGGCTTTCCGGCACAGTGACTAACCCTCCAGCAGTGTGCTGGGCTGCAACGCCAAGCCGCTCGCCGACGCCTTGGCGCGGTCGGTGGGTGCGGCGCGGGACACGCCTGTTGTCCGCTGGCCGAAACGGCACAAGCTTGGCCTTGATCAATTCCATGTTGATCCGTTCGGCAATGGGCGGGCCGCCGTTCGCTGAACGCGGATGGATCGAGCACGGCGGCTAGGCCGATCAAATCCAGCGGCTGGCGATGGCGTCGGGTCAATACTCGGCTGCCAATGCGGCACTGATATCGAAGGCCAAGCTTACGGGCCGCTGGATTGAGAGATCGGACAACAACAACACCAACCGCAACGTGAACGAGCACTATGTCGTCGCAGACGAGCCCATCGACAACGTCGAGCAGTGGAAAGCTGAGCACGCCCCGAAGCATTAAGCTTGCCTGGTCGCCGCAACTGGGGCCACAGGCCGCGCGCGCTCATCTGCTCGAATTGCCGCCAACGAAGCAACGGTGCAGTATTGTCCTGGATTCATTGGGTTAGGCATGGGGTATTTTCCTTTTTCTGATTATGGGATCGCGGGTGCTACCCGGCGACGGTCTTCCTTTCGCCTTGCCTCGAAAAGGCAGGCAAAGGGGGAGGTGCACCGCCCTTGGTCAAGAACGAGACTATGGGCCAGCCTTGGCGCTGCGTTGCTCGCCATCTCGGCGGCGAGCGCCATGAACGATTGCAAATCGGTGGCGGTCGAAGTCGGTATCCTGTGCGACAAGGTCGCGACGCTTAACGATGTCGACCAACGCTGGATCGCGATCGCCAAGACTGATCTCCAGAAGGGGTTCTGGCGCTCGCCTTCGCAGCACCTACGAAGGCCGATGTCATCATCGACCCGCATCTGAGCGGGACGGGCGACAACGTGGTGTTCGACAGCTTCAATGGCATCAATGCCTAATCGCCAGCAGGTGGTCGCATGGTTGGTCCCGGAGAACAACGCGACGCAGGCCGGCGGAGGCGCAGGATGCGACATGGTCCGCCGCCCCGGGTTCGGGCGATTTCAACACCGCCGCCAACTGGACGCCAGCAACCGTACCAACGGGGACGGCCACCTTCGGCGCCTCCACCGTCAATTCACTCACGTTTTCGGCGAACACGAACGTCAACACGATGGTGTTCGGCGCCGTGGCCCCGGCTTACCTGTTCACGAACAGCAATGCATTCACGCTACAGTTTCTGGGCGCCGGCATTGTCAACAATTCACCGAACAGACCGAGCTTCGTCAACAACGACTTCATGCTGAACTTCCTCAACTCGAGCTCGGCCGGAAACGCGAACTTTACCAATACAAGGTCGATGACGTTCCAAAACACGAGCACCGCAGGAAATGCGACCGTTACCAATAACGCCAGATTATTCTTCCAGAATTCGGCCACGGCCGGCGATGCGACCTTTATCAACAACGGTGGTTCGAATCTCGGCGACATCTTCATTTTCCTCAATTCGAGCTCAGCCGGACGCGCAACGATCATCAACAATCAGACCGTGGACTTTAACGCCAAGAGCACCGCACAGAACGCGACAATCATCAATAATCGCTTTCTGAATTTCTCCGATAACGCGACGGCTGACCGCGCCACAATCACCACCAACAATGGCGCTACGACCTTCTTCGTGTTGAATGCAACGGGTGGCTTGGGCCGGATCATCACCAATTCGGGCGGGACCTTCGATCTGTCGGCCATAACTTCCGCCGGACTGACCATTGGCTCGATCGAGGGCGCCGGCACTTATCGTCTGGGCTCGAAACGATTCGAGGTCGGGAGCAACGATCGCTCCTCCGAGGTCAGCGGCACGATAGGTGACGGCGGCCAAGTCCCCGGACTTGGCGGCTCGCTCGTCAAGGCCGGTGCGGGGACGCTGACGCTGAGCGGCACCGACACCTACACAGGCGCGACCGTGGTTAACGGCGGCGGCCTGGTGGTGAACGGCTCCATCGCTCCGTCGAACAGCGTCACTGTCAATTCCAACGCGTTCGTCGGCGGCACCGGCACCCTGCCATCGACCACGATCAACGGCGGCACGCTGTCGCCGGGCAATTCGATCGGGGTGTTGACCGTGCAGGGCAACCTGACGTTCGTGGCGGGCTCGAATTACATGGTCGAAGTCTCGCCTGCGACTGCCGACCGAACCAATGTGACGGGCACGGCGACGCTCGGCGGCGCCACGGTCAACGCCTCTTTTGCGCCCGGGGCCTATGTGGCGAAGCAATACACCATCCTCAACGCCGCCAGTGGCGTCAGCGGCACGTTCGCAGGGCCGGTCAACACCAACCTGCCTGCGAATTTCACAAGCAACCTGAGCTACGACGCCAACAACGCCTATCTCAACCTGCTGCTGAGCTTCAACCCGCCGGGGCTCAGTGGCCTCGGTGGCCTTAATGAAAACCAGCGGAACGTCGCCAACGCGCTCATCGGGTTCTTCAACACCACCGGCGGCATTCCCTCGGTGTTTGGCGGCCTGACGCCGGCGGGCCTCACGCAAGCCTCGGGCGAACTCGCCACCGGCTCGCAGCAGACCACCTTCGATGCGATGAACATGTTTCTGGGTCTTTTGACCGATCCGTTCATCGCCGGTCGCGGCGATCCTGTTTCTGGTTCAACCGGCGCGCTGCGATTTGCCGAAGACAATGACAGCGCGAACGCTTATACGGCCAACGACAAGGCCCGCACCAGGAGTGAGCGCGACGCCTATGCCGCGCTCTATCGCAAGGCGCCCGTGAAAGCCGAACCGTTCGCGCAACGTTGGAGCGTGTGGGGGGCGTTTTATGGCGGGACGCAGACCAGCGACGGCAATGCGACGGTCGGATCGAACAACACAACCAGCCGCATCGCAGGCGGTGTGGTCGGCGCTGATTACCGGTTTTCGCCGTTCACGCTGGCGGGCTTTGCACTGGCCGGCGGCGGCACCAATTTTTCAGTGGACAATGGATTGGGAAGCGGGCGATCCGACCTGTTTCAGGCTGGCGCCTTCTTTCGCCACAGCGTCGGCCCCGCCTATCTCTCAGCAGCACTCGCCTATGGTTGGCAGGACATCACCACCGACCGCGCCGCCGGCGACCAGTTGCGCGCGCAGTTCAACGCGAACGCATGGTCGGGCCGCGTCGAGGGCGGCTATCGCTTCGTCCCGCCATATATCGGCGGCATCGGCATCACGCCCTACGCGGCAGGACAATTCACCACCTTCGATCTGCCTGCCTATGCCGAGCAGGCGGTGTCCGGCGCCAATACCTTTGCGCTCGCCTACGACGCAAAGAGTGTCACGGCCTCGCGCTCCGAACTCGGCTTGCGCAGCGACAAATCATTCGCGATGCAGGATGGCATCTTGACCATGCGCGGACGGGTGGCGTGGGCGCACGATTTCAACACGGATCGCTTTATCGGCGCGACGTTCCAAACGCTGCCCGGCGCGTCCTTCGTCGTCAACGGGGCCGCGCAGGCGCCCGACGCCGCGCTCGTGACCGCATCCGCCGAAATGAAATGGCTGAACGGCTGGTCCGCTGCCGCCACGTTTGAGGGTGGGTTCTCCAGCCTCACGACCAGCTACGCTGGTAAGGGCGCGGTTCGATATTCTTGGTAAGTTTTCCCACAGATCGAAAAGAACAAGGTCTCATGGGGCCGCGCGGCTTGCGCCGATTCTGAGTTCTGCCGCCTACTGCGTCGGCGTCAGGGGGCGGAAATGAGCGACGTCAGCATCACGTTCAGCGAAGATGGCCGGCTACCACGTAAGGATCGTGCTAGAGCATTTTCCGCTGGAATGCTGGGCGCTGACCGCCGAGAGCTTCTTCGATGGCGCCGAGTGGATCTGGCTCTATAAGCATTTCGGTTACACCGGCGACTACGAATTCATCTATTTCGAATAAAAAAACAAGAAAGCAGCGTGATGAAAGTGAAGACAGTATGATGGCTTTTCGCATGCCCGGGCGGTCATTTAGGATCAAGGCGTTCAAGATCGCGTTCGCCATTGCGGCTATCGTGCTGATCTGGCGTCTTAATATCATCAACGCGACCACGATCGGCCGCATCTTTGCTCAGCCATTGGCCGCGGCTCTGGCCGTTCTGACTCTTGCCATCGGCATCCAGCTAAGTGTCGTCCGCTGGTACATCCTGCTGAAGGTTCATGGCCAGGCCGTCTCGCTCGGCCGGCTGACGAATATAGTTTTTACCAGCTACTTCCTGGGCAGCACGACGTTTGGAACGCTGGGTGTCGATGCCCTGCGTCTCTACTATATCGGCCAGGAGCGTCATGACAGCGTCGGTCAGGCATATCTGTCGATCGCCGCGGATCGCATGATCGGACTGTTTGGCCTTATTGCTGCCGGCGCCATCTTCTTCGCGTGGGACTACAACGAGGTTGTGCGCCACGGCGAGATGAAGTATCTCGCTCTGCTCAGCCTGCTCATCGGCGCGGGCCTTGTTCTCGTGACAATCCTGATTGCCATCTTCGACCGTTTCGTTGCGCCTATATTGCAGCGGGTTCGGCCATTCGCGCGTCTGCGAACGCATTTCAATCTGTTGGTGCACTACTATAGCAATGCGCCGGGCAGCATCGGCCTCTGCATTGCGGTCAGCATCGCGATCCAGTTCTTCAATCTGGCCAGCCTTTTAATCCTGGCTGAAGCGATCCTCAATCCGTCGCTGTCATTCTCGCAACTCGGCCTTGCCGGGGTCATGACCACCATCGCCAATCAGGTGCCGTTCACGGCCGGCGGCCTTGCGATCGGCGAAACGTTGTTCTCTTATCTATGCCGGCTGATGGATCCGGTTAACGTCACCAGCGATTATGGCAGCATCGTTTTCCTGCAGCGGCTGGCCGCGCTGGTCGCCGTCTCGCCGGGCCTTGTCTTCTTTATGCTCAGCGGCAAGCGGCGGCTTGACGTTCAGTAACGGTGCCACGCCGCAGCGATTGCTCCATTCGCTTTCGTTATGGGCACGAGCGCTTTAGCAGCAATAAAGCCCGATCGGCGTCGAACGTTTTGTCAAAACAATATGCAAGCCGCGGGGCTAGTTGCAATATTGCCTTCGACTTTTCGTAGGTGTGAGGGCCCGCGATGATTACGTCGATCTTCTCGTCCTGTATGAACTTTAGCAATCCGCTTTCGCCGAGAGTGTCGAACAGAAACGGCAGTCCAAATTTCTGGCCGAGCAACATGTCGTAGATGCATTCTTTCTTGGTATTGAGCAGTTTGTTTAGCAGAAAGCAGTTCTTGCTCCAGCCGCCGTACAATATCCCGTCGGACGTCACTGCGCTCGCGTATTGGGGCGCGGATGCGATGATCGTCATCGTCTCGTCGCCAATCCAGTTCAAAGCGGGGGGCAGAGCGCTGGCGGCGCGGATGACGGATGGCGGAAGCTGCGCCCGCCCGTCGATGCTAAAGAAAAACGGCCTGTAGTCCTTGAAGCCCTGGACCGAGAAATAGCGGTTCGAAATCTTGTCGAGCTGGGCGAGCAAAAGCCCGACATCATGTTCCCCCAAATTGCGAAGGGCGAAGCTGTCGATATGCAGTTTGACCTGAGGTGGCGACGATCGATTGCGTTCGATGGTTTGCCTGCCAAGCCAGCCTGCTCCAATCACGAGCAGAACCACAATGGCGCCGGAGAGAGCCGTCCTCCATGAAATTCTCAGGCGGTCCAGCATCGAGCTTTGTCCTAAAATCAATGGAGAGTGCCAACCTCTGATGCGAGCGAAGCCGATGGCGGCCACGGTCGTGAAAAGCAGAATATCCATCGCAAAAAGCCCGGTGATCGTGAAAGTTTCGATAACGATGCTCGCTCCCTTTGCCTCGGCGAGGCGGATCAAGATAGCGACCAAGACGGCGACCGAGAACATCGCCGCCAGCCGTGCCGTCCACGTGGGCATTAATGCCAGGATGAAAGTCTTCAGATAGAACGGCAGATCGTCGAGGGCTATTTGCCCGGCCACGATAGGGGTTGCTAGCCGGATCGCATGGCGAATTGTCAGAAACGCCATATGGATGCCGATTGCCAGGGCGATGAACGTGATCGTCGCGCCAAAGCGGAAGAAGTCTTGTTCGCCCACCACCGTGCCGACAAGGTTTACAAGGGCGCGCGAGGCGCTGACCAGCAGAAGTACAGAGATGGCCAGCGGAAGGAAGATCGCCTCCGGCCTGTCCATTCGGGACACGTAGAAAGGCAACGCGGCGAAAACCAGGTACATCCAGGCGGCGTCGCCGCGGAAAAGCGGCCAGGAAGTCGCCTGCCGGTAGCCGATTGTTGATGCCGCCTCGAAAAGCGACCACACGCCGGCGCGGTCCCAGTCGTCGACAATCGCCGCAACGAAAGCATTGCGTGCGGTCGCCAGATGCATTGAAAGTTCGGGATTGGTCAGGGCATTGATGGCGGCGTAGCCGGCGACCAGCGCCACGACCAGCGCGATCACCACAAGTGCCCGCTTGGTCTTAATCCAATCGATCCGCCTTTCGCTGAGCAATACCACAATGTAGACGCAGAATATCGCGAGGACGTAGAGGGTTTCCTTCGCGTGAACAAAGGTATTCTCGACGATCAGATAAACGAGGCCGATCAGCATCGCGACGTTGAAATTCTCGTCGTTGATATGCGCAAAGAAATGGAACAGCGCTAGCGGCAGGAGAACGCCCGCCGCGACGGCATAGCGATCCGGCGGTGGAATAAGATCGACGCGCCATACCGATGGGTGGACGGTCCAGAAGGTTGCCGCGCAGCAGGCCAGAAGCAGGACCAGTACGGCGGCCCGCCGGTCGCCCGCGATGAAGTACAGAATCTGGATCGTGCAGCCGATCGATATCATGGCCGTGAACGGCCAGACGGCGATGTAGCCGACGAGCGGATCGGCATTGAGGAAAGTCGAAACCATCGAGACGAAGAGATAAAATGGCACGAAAATATAGGTCGTCCGTTCTCCCGGCAGGTAACCGAGCTGGTCAAAATGGATATTCGAAAGACCAACGAGCTTCCGCAGCACGATGATCTCCTCGATATAGTAATATGGCGGATCGCGATGCAGGATCAGGACGCAAAGGACGGCGATCAGAATGCCGATGATGATGACGAATGCCGGCCTTACGGAGTGGCGGTACACGAACTGCTCGGTTGGCGCGAAAATCCGCTTGCCGAGCATGGCCGAGTACGAGGCGAATACAACAATGACGTAGGCATGAACGATCTGGTGAATGTCCGGATTGACGACGAATACGACGACGTTGACGAGGAAGTTTGTCGTGAATCCGAGAGACGTGGAGAGTAGGAGCAGCACGTGAAATCCGTACCTTGACGGCCGGAACATCTGCAGAAGCGATTGAAGGAGAAAGCCCGGGACGAGAGAAAATTCAAGGAGCGCCAGAGGAATTGTGATGTAGGGCGACAGGATTTCGTGCGCGCCGGTCAGATAGATTGTCATTGAAAGGGCGCTGACGGCGACGAACACGCACAGCAGAATCGTCGGCGGGTTGACGTCGAGCGACCGGGTCATCATCGGAGCGGTGGCAAGGCGCTGCGCAAGAAGCGTGGCCCGGGACGCCGTGGTGTGTGTCATGGCGTGTAGCCGGGGTTATCTGAAATCGCGAAAGAGCGGGATGACGAGCCATAGCACGGCCTCGTCGATGGAAAATGGTTCGGCGATTCGCGTGATCGTGCCGTTTTTGTTGCGGCCGTGAATGCGGGCGAGGGCGCCCCAGGCCAGCCAGTTGCGAAACGTGTCGATAGCCGAGCGTATGACGGTCCTCGGGCGCGTGCCCTTGGCGACGCCCTGTTGGCGCGGGATAAAGCGGATTGGCACCTCGACGAACGAGGCGCCCGTGTAAAAGCTCTTGAGCAGAAACTCGGGATTCACAAACGAGGTCCGTCCGGTCATGTCCAGCGATTGGGCGAGTTTGGTGGGATAAAACGTCACGTTCTGAAAATCGTGGAAGTGGACGCCAAACAGGATGCGGAGCAGATAGTAGTTGCTCAGAGAAATGACCGCTTTGCTGACGTTGTCCGACCGGCGTTTGACGCGGTAGATCGAGCGCAGGATCGGGATATAACTGAGCAGGCGGATCGGTACGGGCCTGATGCCCTGAACGACGTCGAAATACCGCGTCAGTTCGAGAAAAATCCGAAGTTGGGATATGTCGTAAGACCAGTCGACAGTCTGCCAGAACAGGATATCCTTGGTCGCGTGCTTCACGGCGGTACGGCAGGCAAGGCCTACATTCAAATTGCGTTCGTGACGCACCAGTTTTATTCGATTGTCTTGCTCGGCGAGCGCCTGCACGATGGACGCAGTCCGGTCAGTCGAGCAATCGTCGACGAAAACGATTTCCCAATCCTTCGCGGCCGCATCAAGGCATGCGATGGCGCTCTTCAGGAAATCTTGAACCAGAAGCTCCTCGTTATAGCCCCAAGCGAGCATGGATACGCCCCGATCGAACTTTTCGTTCAGGGCCGTGAGCTCAATTTTATTTGAAGCGGGACGCCAGTCAGCGGCGTTCGTCGGCGACGTTTCAGGCGATTCTGCCATTTGCGATAACCACTTCACTCCCGCAGGGGCTTTATCATCCTCGTTCTTCTACGTCACCGGGCAATTTGCCACCCGCGGTCGCTATCTAAGCTCCGGCGGGCGCGTCGCCTGAAGGATGCATATCGAATAAGGGAAAGGAGCGTAGCCGCGGGAGTAGGTCGCGACCGGATTGTCGAAGGACGACTGGCAGATCTCGGCATACTGGTCAAATGGTCTGACGTGCATCCCGCGGTCCCGGCTGACGACGAAGCGCTGCAACGCATCCTGCTCGGGATGGACGCATGGATCGGCGGTGACCAGCCGGCCGCCGGGCTTCAACGTCTCGTATGTTGACTTCAGAACGTTAGTCGCCAGCTCGTCATCGAGATGATGCAGAACGCCGATAGCGACGGCGATATCGACGCGCGGCAGGCCGAAAGAATTGAAATCGGCGACATCGCCGCAAACAAAGGTGCCGCGCGTACCGAACTCGGCACGACCGCGCTCGATATAGGCTTCGTTGCGGTCGAGCCCGATGTAGGAGACATTATTCGAATAGCGCAGCAGCGCGCCCGGCCCGCACCCAATGTCGAGAATGCGGTCGCCGGCTTTGGGCCGGACGACATCGGTGGCGAAGCGGCGCAGCCATCGGCGCGCGCCGATGAGATGATGGAACGCCTCGTAGACCCACGGATTCTCCAGTGGTCTCCAGAGACCGCCGCGCTCGCTCATCGTCGCCTCCACTGTGGCGGCCGCGCCGGAAACCGCTTTGCTACGGAGTGTTCGGCCGCCAGATTTGCCAGCCATTGGTCTCCTCGGCGAGGTGATAGGTCCGGCCGACCGATTTCCGCACGCGATCCTGGAAGTCGCGTCGCGGTCCTTCGACGGCGAGCGGGCCGGTCGGCATGTCGATCAGGATGGCCACCGGCTTGTTGGCGATCATCTTGTCGATCGCCGGGTCCATCGCTTTGTCGGTCTGAATGTAGCCCCACGGGCTCCTCGCCGGCGCCGGCTCGAACAGGCGAGTCAGCATCGGCACGAACTCGACGTTGTACGTGAGATACAGCACCTTGCCGGGGTTTCTGGCGTTCAGATCTTGGAGGAATTTTGATTTTTCAATGAGCGAGTCGGCGATCGCCCGGGGCAACTGAATTCCGGAAACCACGCCGGTCTCGTGGTTGATACGGGTCCACGGCGGCGACAGGTAGTCGCGCATGAAGTAAGCTAGATTTGAATTGGTATGGAATACCGAAACGAGGATCAGAAACATCGGTACGATATGCGTCAACCGCACGCGAAACCGACGCGCCCCTTCCGCCCGCTGCGGCGCGGGCGACCTGCCGGAGCCGATCGCGAACAGCCGCGGGTCGAAATAGTCGATGATTAGGAAGCCATAGAGAAACAGATGGGTCCAGATCTGCCACCAGTTCGGCATGTTGATGAAATAGGCGAACCACGCGATCAGGATGGTGGCGATGGCGGCCTTGAGTGCCTGCCTATGCGACAGGGCCTTGTCGCCGAGTTTCTGGAATGACGCAATCACAATGTATGCGGCGTGCGCGAACATGATCAGCGCAACGGGAACGATATAATAGCCTTCGCCCCAGGCGCCTTTCATGAAAAGCCGAAGGCCGACGTCGCCGCTAACGTGAACGAGGAAGGTCGTGAGGATCGCGCCAATATCCGTCGCAAAAGGCAGCCGGCCGAGCGCGAGCCGGTAGACGATCAGGTAGAGGAAAAGCGTGCAGATGGCGCTGACGGCCATCACGGTAAAGGCCATCCAGGGAATGCGCCGCTCGCGCAGAATCGAGTAGATAACGATGCCGCCACCAACCGCAACCGCCGTTTCCGGATTGAGCAGCAGGCAGATCATCTCGACTGTGCCGAGGACGATCGCCGCCCAGGTCGCAGGCAGGCGTCCGGCGATCGCGATCGTCAGGATGCCAAGCGGCAGCGTCAGCGAGCGAAAGCCGGTCTGGTTTGGATGCCAGATGCCGAGACCAGTCGTCGCCCAATAGGGCGCGGCCAAAAGCAGCGCGACGAAAATGCCGACATAGTTGCGCGGGCGAAAGAAGAAATAGGCGAGCGTGCCAAGAACGAGAAATGCGAACTGGCAGAACTGAACGAAAGCAAGATGCCCGCCGACGGTGAATGGCGCGAAGCGTTGCTCGATCACGCTCATGATCGACGGCATCAGAACGCCATAGCCGAAAGGAATTTCGCTGAAAAAATTCTGTCCAGACGCGATATTGCTGCCGGGTTGGACAAGGCTGTTGATATGCAATTCGACCTGCGCGATCGCGCTCGGGTCGTCGACAAGCCAGGAAGTCGGCCGGATAATGAAGCCGGGAATGACGACAACCGCGAGGTAGGCGCCGATGAGAAGCAGCGCGATGAAATCGACCGATCGCCGGCGAATGTGAGGGGCAAAAATGACCAGGACGAGGAAGCAGAATGCGGTGATCGCCGCGCTTTTAACGATCCAATGGTCGATGAGCCGCCAATAGACGATGAGGCCGACGACAACAAACGCAATTGAGACCTGAAGGTTGACGGCAGGCACGGTGTCCGGGCCCGCGGCAATCAGCGACCGGCGCTGACCGAAGAAAAACGCTGCCGCTGACAAGAGCGCGATGGTGATAACCGCGGCGAGGAAGCTGATGCGCTGGTCGTAGCTGCTCTCCATCTCGTATTGCTTAATGAACTCGGTGGTCATCAGCGCGCCGGAGCCCGGCGCCGAGATGGGAGAAATCAGAAAGACGATCAGGAACACGGCCATCACGGCCGCGGTCAACCAGAACGGCAAGTTGCCGCGCGTGAATTTAAACAGGGTCGGCACGGAGCGCTCCGGGGCGTGACTCAAAGGGTTGTCAAGGAAAAAGCCTCGTATGTCGATATCCCAGGCGGCCGCACTCGCGTCGCCTTGGCCGCCGCGATAAGTCCAATGCAGCGCTATTGCTCGCCGAAAATCCCTTGCAGCCGTTTCACGACACTGGGATGAGGTACTTCATCGTTTTCGGTGACATCGCGTTGTCGGACCGCCGGAACACCCGCGGCGATCACGCCCGGCGGCAGATCGGCGATGACGACGCTGCCAGCGCCGGTCATGGTGCCGCTGGCGACACGGGTACGCGGCTTGGACGAAGTGCCGGAACCCAGGAAGCAATGATCCTCGATCTGCGTCAGGCCGGCGAGCGTGACGCCGGGGCCGAGCAGCACGTTATGGCCGACGGTGCAGTGATGCTCGACCACCGTACCCCCATGCGCCGTGAACAGGTGGCCGACCACCGCTTCGGAGCCGACAAAGACGCCGCCGAATATCAGCGCGTTTTCGCCGATGACGGCGCTAGGCGACACATGGGCGGTTGGCGCAATGAGCCGCGCGAAGGTGAGACCCTTGGCCAAGAACTCGGCAAACAGTTCGCAGGATCGCCACGAGCGATAGGTGCCCATGGCAAGGTAGACCTGCGCGCCGCTGCCGGGCGTTTCGGCAACGCCTTGATCGATCGTGCCCAGCACCGGAAATCCGTTCGGGCCCGCGGAGCCAACGGGGAGTTTGTCATCGTAGTAGCCTTCGACGACATATTTCTCCTTGAAATGCCAGGCGATCTGATCGACCGCGACCTGGGCGCGCAAGCCAGCGCCGAAAATGCGCAAAAGTGTCGGCGATCCGCTCATGGCTAAGTTCTCATTACGTAACGTTCCCACCACATCTGGAAGCTCACTAGATTCCAGATACGCGCCGCCAATCCGGTCTCGCCGACATAGTAACGCATCAGAAGTTGGGCGACGGCCTGCGCGTCCAGCATATCATGCCGCTGCAGGCGCGCCGGCGACAGCGCGTCCAGCACATAGGCTTTCAGTTGCTCCAGGAGCCACTGATTGATCGGCATGACAAAGCCTTCCTTCGGCCGGTCAACGAGACCGGGGGGAAGGAGATTGGCAACTGCATCTTTTAGAATGCTCTTGACGCGGCCCTGCTTGATTTTCATGCGGCCGGGAAGCGTTGCGACATATTCGATCAGCCGATGATCGAGAAATGGCGGCCGGACTTCGACCGAATGCGCCATCGACAGCCGGTCGACGAATGGCAGGACCTGATCGGGCAGCAGCGTTTCGAAATCGACAAACAGCGCTCGATTGAGTGGGTCGGGGCTTCCGCATTCGCTGTAAAGCGCACGCAGATCGGCTTCAGTGCTGTTGTTGCCGATCGCTTCGAGCATCGCCGGCGTGTAGAGCGAACGCTTGGCGTCATCGTCGGCAAAGAACAGGCCCATGCGCCGCGCGGCCTCGTCACCGCGTCCGATGAGGCGGCGCAGGCTCCGCCATTCGCCCTCGTATCCGACAAGCGGACCAGTCGGCCCCGGTTGATCCAGCAGCTCCGGGTTCTTTAGGGCTGCATCAAGCGGCTGCGCCATGCGATGCGACAGATAGCTGCCGAACAATTCATCCGCACCATCGCCGGACAGGGCGACCTTGACGTGCTTGGCGATTAGCGAGGTGAGAAAAAAAGTTGAGATCACGCCAGAGAATGGCTCGTCGAACGCGCCGAGAATGGCGTCAAGATTTTCCTGCACGTCTTCAAATCGCACGAGTTGTTCGTGATGCTCAGTCTCGTACATCGACGACACCTGACGCGCGAACGCCCGGTCGCTATCCTTGTTCGGTAGATTGTCGCCATAGACGAGGGTAAAGGTCTTGACGTTGCGCGCGCCGAGCCCGCTCATCAGCGCGACTACACTCGATGAATCCACGCCACCCGAGAGGTAAGCTCCGACGGGAACGTCGGAACGCATCTGCAGGCGTACGGAATCTTCGAGCAAAGACCGGATATGCGCGGCAGCGTCGCGCTCGGTGATCGTTTCGTCTTCGCGGAAATTGATCCGCCACCAGCGGCGCGTCTCGAACTTGCCGTCCTGGTGGACCAATAACTCGCCTGCGCGCAACTGGCGGATCGCTTTGAACGCGCTATGCGGCGCGGGAATGTTCTTTAGCGTGAAATAACTATGGATCGCGACCGGGTCGGGTTCGCGGCTGATCTGCGGATGAATGAGCAGCGCCTTGGGTTCGGAAGCAAAGGCGATGACGTTTCCCAGAGATGCAAAATAAAGGGGCTTGATGCCGGCACGATCGCGCGCCAATAGCATGCGGCGGCGCGGGCGGTCCCATAGCGCAATCGCAAACATGCCATTGAGCCGGTCCAGAAAGCCGTCGCCATACTGCTCATAGAGATGGACGATGACTTCGGTATCGGAATGATCGGTGCGAAAGCGATGTCCAGCCGCTTTCAATTCGTCTCGCAGCTCGACGTAGTTGTAGATCTCACCGTTGAAGACGACGGCAATCGAATTGTCTTCGTTGAACATCGGCTGGTGGCCGGTGGCCACGTCAATGATCGACAGCCGCCGCATTCCGAGCGCTACGCCGTCTTCAGCCCAGAGGCCGTCCTCGTCGGGACCGCGGTGGATCAGCGTTTGCACCATGGGTGCCAGCCGCTCGATTCCTCCCGTGCCGACAAATCCGCAAATTCCACACAAACCGCTAATCCTCTTGAGGCTGGAGCCCAGCCCGGCGGGGGCGTCTAAGCGTGCCGGGTTAGCACGGCGGAGCATTCCTCCCCGACGTTCAGGACGAGGTCAAGCGCGGACATCAGGGGCAGAAACGAGCCATGGAGCTGGGTGTACTCTGGGTGCTGGAAATCCTGCCACTCGACACGGATGCCATGCTCGGCGAACAGGCCGACGTCGAGGTAGGACTGAGCGGCATTGCCCGAGAGATAGGTCCTGGCCCCGAAATGCTGGCACAGGGCCAGAAGTCTCACGTTGCGGTCACCGCCTATCCCCAGCTCAGACGATCGATGCATTGGCCGCTCGAGGCCGAACCAGCCACACATTAGCTTGCTGGCAGCGATGTCGAGGTCGACCAGCCGGGCCCAAGGCCGTTCTAGGAGTTCTGTGAGGGCGGGCAGATAGGCGTCGCGGTGCCGTGATGCCGCGTATGACTCGGCGATGGTCTTGAGGTGCTTACGCGCCCACGGGATCGCGTTGGTGATCTCTACATCGTGAATGGGCTGGCTCATCCGGCCTTTGGTGCGCACCGGCACCGTGAGCCAGACCGGGCCGGAGGGGGCTTTGATCCGGTTGCGGTTGCGCCAGCCGTTCTTGTCGTAGGACACATCATCGTAAAAAACAAAATGATCGCAGCGGCGAATCTGATCGAAAAAACCGAGCCAAGGGAGATAGCTCGGCTGTAAGACAACCAGTGTCGTCATCGGCTGCCTCCAGTGCAAGGCGTCAATGATATTCCTTTTGGCCTGTGGCCGAGACGATGGGAATCTGACGCAGCCAGATTTGTTTTTCCCACCAGGCGCGATTTGCCTTGTACCAATCGATCGTCGCCTTCAGTCCGTTTTCCCAATTTAACTGCGGTTGCCAGCCAAAGGCTCGCTTGATTTTGGTGGCGTCGCCAGAGTGACGAATGACCTGTCCAGGCCGGTCGCCGCGGAACACGATGGACTTCTGGTCGCCACCCATAATCTTCAAAATGTCCTGGGCGATGGAATAAACGGAACGATGTTCGCCTGTGGCGATATTGAATACTTCGCCGTCAATTTTGGTCTTGTTGGCATGAAGAACAGTGTCGATGCCCCGGCAGATGTCTTCAACAAAGACGAAGTCGCGCGCCGCTTCGCCTGTTCCATGAACTGTCAATTCTTCTCCGAGCAGCATGCTGGTGATGAAGCGCGGGATTACCTTTTCGAGATGCTGGCGCGGCCCGAAGCTATTGAACGGACGAATGATAGTGCAGGGAATCTTGTAGGTCGCCCAGTAAGAATAAACGAGCCGGTCAGCGCCACATTTGGCGCTGGCGTAGGGGCTCATCGGCTTGAGCGGATGCTCCTCGTCCATTAGCGGCGCTTCGGCCGTGCCGTAGACTTCGGAGCTTGAAATGTGAACGAAGCGCTTGACCTGTCCGTTCGCCTTCAAGACCGCATTGGCGATGGTGTGGGTGCCGAGTACGTCAGTCTGGAAGAACAGCCGGTTATCGAAAATCGACCGAGTCACATGCGTCTCGGCCGCAAAGTGCACAACATAGTCCGCTTCCGCCACCAACGTATCCACGAGTTCGGCATTGACCACATCGCCGTACCAGAAGCGCATGCGCGAATTGTCAATCTGCCGCATTTCGGCAGGTAGATTGTCGGTCGAGCCGGCATAGGTCAGCGCATCCAGGACCACAATGCGGTAGCCGGGATACTTCTTTGCGATGAAATGAACGAAATTGCTGCCGATGAAGCCGGCACCGCCTGTGATCAAAATTGCCGCCATTAGTCAGTACCTATTGCGAAGCTGCTGATCATACGCAAGTCCTCGACTGCTGACTTACACGGAAACTGTTCAGGGTAAATTCGCCCAACGCTCAGCGCCCACCCAAAGTGGGTTTTTAGTTCATGATGAAAACGAATTTCCACCCACAGAGCTATGAGGCGGTTCGTTGATGTCCCCGGGAAGGCCGAGATATGATATCAAGCATTTCATCCCGGGCAATTCAAGCTTGACTTCCAGCGCCATTGACTGAATGAAAAGGCTGATGCAGCAGCCAGTGGGACAGATTTAGGCGTTATTTGTTATTTGTCCGGATATTTTGGCATATTGGGAGCTTTTAATTGACCTACATCGTCAACGATAGCTGCATTAGATGTAAACTGATGGATTGTGTCGAGGTCTGCCCCGTGGATTGTTTCTACGAGGGTGAAAACATGCTCGTCATTCACCCCGACGAGTGCATTGATTGCGGCGTCTGTGAACCGGAATGTCCAGTTGAAGCGATCAAACCCTATACTTCGCCGAATTTGGAAAAATGGGTTGAGTTAAACGCCAAGTATTCAGCGCTTTGGCCGAATATCTCGGTGAAACGTGAGCCGCCTGCGGATGCCAAGGAGTGGGAAGGCAGACCAAACAAAGAGGCATTATTTTCTCCGAATCCAGGACAAGGCGACTGAGATTGCCAGCGCATGCGCCACGTGGCGAACCCCGAGGTTGAGTGAAGCGATATGATTTCCAACACCGGCCCGGTCCCATTCTACCGGCACGATCTTGGCGAGGCCGAACTTGAGATGGTCCGCGAGGTCCTCGCGCAGCCCATCCTTACAACCGGCGAGTATGTCGAGCGCGTCGAACGGATGCTTGCTGAATATCTTGGGCTGCCGCATTGCCTTTGCGTCACGAGCTGCACTGGCGCGCTGCACATGTCGCTGCTCGCACTCGGAATTGGGCCGGGCGATGAGGTCATCACGACGCCGATGACATTCATTGCGACGGCGACGTCCATTCTGGAAACGGGTGCCACGCCCGTTTTTGTCGATGTCGAACCGGCGTCCGGTAATCTCGATGCTACAAAGGTGGAAGCGGCGATCACGCCGCAGACCAAAGCTATTTTGCCGGTCCATCTGTTTGGGCTGATGTGCGATATGCGATCTTTGCGCGGGATTGCTGATCGGCGTGGATTGGCGATCGTGGAAGATGCTGCTCATTGCGTCGAAGGAGTTCGGGATGGAGCGCGCCCGGGTTCGCTTGGTGAAACCGCCTGTTTCAGTTTCTATGCCACAAAGAATTTGACGTGTGGCGAAGGCGGCGCACTGATTGTCCGGGACGACGCGTTATATGAAAAGCTCCGTCTTCTGCGCGTGCATGGCATGACCAAGATAGCGGCCGATCGAGCACGAGAAGGATATTCGCATTGGGACATGGTGCTCATGGGTTGGAAGTACAACATGAGCAATATCGAAGCGGCTCTTCTATTGCCGCAGTTCGGACGACTGACGGCAAAGCTGGCCGAACGCGAAGCGCTTGGCCGCCGGTACGCGCAGAAACTCGCAGCCATTTCCGCCATTCGACTGCCCACGCAATCGACCGGCCTGAACGATGTCCACGCGCGGCATCTGTTTCCGAT
>CAMAWF010000063.1 GCA_945861895.1 Rhizobium sp. Q54 | reverse complement strand
CAAGATCGTGCGCTCCACACACGGCGCGAACTGCACCGGCTCGTGCTCCTGGAAGATCTACGTCAAAAGTGGGATCGTCACCTGGGAAACGCAGCAGACCGACTATCCACGCACGCGGCCGGAACTGCCCAATCATGAACCGCGCGGCTGCTCGCGCGGGGCGAGTTACTCCTGGTATCTCTATTCCGGCAACCGCGTGAAATATCCGCTGGTGCGCTCGCGCTTGCTTAAACTATGGCGCGAGGCGCGGGCCGTGCGTACGCCGGTTGGCGCCTGGGGTTCGATCGTCGAGGACCCGCAGAAGCGTGCCGCCTACACCAGCAAGCGTGGCCTTGGCGGCTTTGTGCGCGCGACCTGGGATGAAGTCACCGAGATCATCGCGGCGGCGAACGCCTATACAGTGAAAAATCACGGTCCCGATCGCGTTATCGGATTTTCGCCGATCCCGGCGATGTCGATGGTCTCTTATGCCGCGGGCTCGCGCTATCTCTCGCTGCTCGGCGGCGTGTGCATGTCGTTTTACGACTGGTACTGCGACCTGCCGCCGTCAAGCCCGCAGACCTGGGGTGAGCAGACCGACGTTCCGGAAAGCGCCGATTGGTACAATTCCGGTTTCCTCATCCTGTGGGGCTCGAACGTCCCGCAAACCCGCACGCCGGACGCGCATTTTTATACCGAAGCGCGCTATCGCGGCGCCAAGAGCGTCGTCATCTGCCAGGATTACTCCGAAGCTTCGAAATTCGCCGACCTTTGGATTTCGGTGAAGCAGGGCACCGACGCGGCCCTCGCCATGGCGATGGGCCACGTGATCCTGCGCGAGTTCTATCTCGACCGGCAGGCGCAATATTTCGAGGACTATGTCCGGCAATATACCGACATGCCGATGCTGGTACGGCTGGTGAAACAGGACGGAAAATATGTGCCGGAGCGGCTGCTTCGCGCATCCGACTTCGCCGGCAATCTGGGCGAGAGCAACAATCCGGAATGGAAGACCGTCGCTTATGACGAGACCGCGGAAACCATCGTGGTGCCGCGCGGTTCGGTGGGCTTCCGCTGGGGTGAGAAGGGAAAGTGGAATCTGGAAGAAAAAGAGTCCGAAGGCCGCGAAACCAACCTGCAATTGACCTTCGCCAACGACAAGGATGAGCTTGCCGACGTCGCTTTTCCCTATTTTGGCAATCGCGAGCACGATTATTTCACCGGTGACGATCATCCCGGCGTCCTGGTGCGCAAAGTTCCGGCCAAGCGCATAGCGGTAAAGGACGGTGAGGCGCTGGTCGCCTCGGTTTTCGATCTGTTCGTCGCCAATTACGGCCTCGACCGCGGTTTTGGCGGCGATCATGTCGCCAAGTCTTACGACGAGAATGTGCCCTATACGCCGGCCTGGGCGGAAAGGATCACCGGCGTGCCGCGCGACCAGATCGTCACTGTCGCGCGCGAATTTGCGCTCAATGCCGAAAAGACCAAGGGGCGCTCGATGGTGATTATCGGCGCGGCGATGAACCACTGGTTCCACTGCGACATGAACTATCGCGGCGTCATCAACATGCTGGTGATGTGCGGTTGCGTCGGACAATCCGGCGGTGGCTGGTCGCATTATGTCGGCCAGGAAAAGCTGCGCCCGCAGTCAGGCTGGCTGCCGCTCGCCTTCGCGCTCGATTGGGCGCGGCCGCCGCGGCAACAAAACTCGACGTCGTTCTTCTACGCGCACACCGATCAATGGCGCTATGAAACTGTCGGCGTCGATGAAATCATCTCGCCGACGGCGCCGGCAGGGCCCTGGGACGGCGCATTGATCGACTACAACGTGCGCGCCGAACGCATGGGCTGGTTGCCATCCGCGCCGCAGCTCAGGCAGAACCCGCTTGCCATCGCGAAAAAGGCGGAAGCCGCCGGCCTCGAGGCGAAGGACTATGTCGCCAAGGCGCTCAAATCCGGCGAACTGCAGATGGCCTGCGAGGACCCCGACCATCCGGACAACTGGCCGCGCAATATGTTCGTGTGGCGCTCCAACCTGCTCGGCTCGTCCGGCAAGGGCCACGAGTATTTCCTCAAGCATCTGCTCGGCACCACGCACGGCGTGCAGGGCAAGGACTTGGGCGAGACCGGCCGCAAGAAACCGTCGGATGTCGTCTGGCACGACGATGCGCCGAAGGGAAAACTCGACCTGCTGGTGACGCTGGACTTCCGCATGTCGACCACATGCGTTTATTCCGACATCGTGCTGCCGACCGCGACCTGGTACGAGAAAAACGATCTCAACACCTCGGACATGCATCCCTTCATCCATCCGCTGACCGCGGCCGTGGATCCGGTCTGGGAATGCAAGAGCGACTGGGACATCTACAAGGCGATCGCCAAGAAGTTCTCGGAGGTCGCGCCGGAAGTGCTCGGTGTCGAGAAAGATGTCGTGATGACCCCGATCATGCACGACACGCCGGCCGAAATGGCGCAGGCGCTGGACGTCAAGGACTGGAAAAAAGGCGAGGTCGAGCCGATCCCCGGCAAGACCATGCCGTCGGTCACCGTGGTCGAGCGCGACTATCCCAACCTCTACAAGCGCTTTACCGCGCTCGGTCCGCTGATGTCGAAACTCGGCAACGGCGGCAAGGGCATGAACTGGAGCACCGAACACGAGGTCGACTTCCTCAAACGCCTCAACGGCGTCGTCACCGCCGAAGGCGCGACCAAGGGCCTGGCAAAAATCGAATCCGACATCGACGCGACCGAAATAATCCTTGCTCTCGCGCCGGAAACGAACGGCGAAGTTGCGGTCAAGGCATGGGAGGCTCTCTCAAAGACCACCGGCCGCGACCACACCCATCTCGCAATTTCGAAACAGGACGAGAAAATACGCTTCCGCGACGTGGTCGCGCAGCCGCGCAAGATCATCTCCTCGCCGATCTGGTCCGGGCTGGAATCGGAAAAGGTCTGCTACAGCGCCGGCTACACCAATGTTCACGAAATGATTCCGTGGCGCACCTTGTCCGGGCGCCAGCAGCTCTATCAGGATCATCTGTGGATGCGCGCGTTCGGCGAGGCGCTGTGCGTCTATCGGCCGCCACTCGATCTCAAGGCGATCAAGCCGATCATCGATAAGAAGCCGAACGGCGAAAAGCAGGTCGTGCTCAATTTCATAACGCCGCACCAGAAATGGGGCATCCACTCGACCTATACCGACAATCTGCTGATGCTCACGCTTTCGCGCGGCGGGCCCATCGTCTGGATCAGCGAGATCGACGCCAGGAAAGCCGGCATCGTCGATAACGATTGGATCGAGGCCTACAACACCAACGGCGCGCTGGTGGCGCGCGCGGTCGTCTCCCAACGCGTGAAAGAAGGCATGTGCATGATGTATCACGCGCAGGAAAAAATCGTGAACGTGCCGGGCTCCGAAATCACCGGCCAGCGCGGCGGCATCCACAACTCGGTGACGCGCATCGTGATCAAGCCGACCCACATGATCGGCGGTTATGCGCAGCAATCCTACGGCTTCAACTATTACGGCACGATCGGCACCAACCGCGACGAGTTCGTGATCGTCCGCAAAATGGTGAAGGTCGACTGGCTCGATAAGCCGGCCGCCGAGCAACCCGTTCCCCTCGCCATCGCACCCAAGCTGGAGGCCGCAGAATGAAAATCCGTGCGCAAATCGCGATGGTGCTCAATCTCGACAAGTGCATCGGGTGTCACACTTGCTCCGTGACCTGCAAGAACGTGTGGACCAATCGCGAAGGCATGGAATACGCATGGTTCAACAACGTCGAGACCAAGCCCGGCATCGGCTATCCAAAGGACTGGGAAAACCAGAAACGCTGGAACGGCGGCTGGAGGCGCAAGCGAAACGGCAAGATCGAGCCCAGGATCGGCTCGAAGTGGCGCGTACTGGCGAACATATTTGCCAATCCCGACCTGCCGGAGATCGACGACTACTACGAGCCGTTCACCTTCGATTACGAGCATCTGCAGAAGGCGCCCGAGATGCAGGCGTCGCCGACGGCGCGGCCGCGCTCCCTCATCACCGGCGAGCGCATGGAAAAAATCGAGTGGGGTCCGAACTGGGAGGAAATCCTCGGCGGCGAATTCGCAAAGCGTTCGCAGGACTACAATTTTGAGGGCATCCAGAAGGAGATTTACGGCCAGTTCGAAAACACCTTCATGATGTACCTGCCGCGGCTGTGCGAGCACTGCCTCAATCCGGCCTGCGTCGCGGCCTGCCCATCCGGCGCGATCTATAAGCGCGAAGAGGACGGCATCGTTCTCATCGACCAGGACAAATGCCGCGGCTGGCGCATGTGCGTCTCGGGCTGCCCCTACAAGAAAATCTATTACAACTGGTCGAGCGGAAAATCCGAGAAGTGCATTTTCTGCTACCCGCGCATCGAGGCCGGCCAGCCGACCGTGTGTTCGGAGACCTGCGTCGGCCGCATCCGCTATCTCGGCGTGGTGCTCTATGACGCCGATCGCATCGAGCAGGCGGCAAGCGTAGCGAGCGAGCAAGACCTCTACCAAGCGCAACTCGACATATTCCTCGATCCGAACGACGAGGCAGTGATCGCGCAGGCGCGTGCAGACGGCGTGCCCGACTCCTGGTTGGAGGGCGCGCGCCGTTCGCCGGTCTGGAAGATGGCGATGGAGTGGAAGGTGGCATTCCCGCTGCATCCGGAATACCGCACGCTGCCGATGGTTTGGTACGTCCCGCCGCTTTCGCCGATTCAGTCGGCCGCGGCAGCCGGCAAAATCGGCCATGACGGCGAGATGCCGGATGTGCGCTCGCTCCGCATCCCGATCAAGTATCTCGCCAACCTGCTGACGGCGGGCAAGGAAGAGCCGGTGGCTCTCGGCCTCGAACGCATGCTCGCCATGCGGGCCTATATGCGTGCCAAGACCGTTGACGGCGTGATTGACGAAAACATTGCCAAGCGCGTCGGCCTCACCGCTCTCGCCATCGAGGAAATGTACCAGCTCATGGCGATCGCAAATTACGAGGACCGCTTTGTCATTCCGACGGCGCATCGTGAGCTGGGAGAGGACGCTTACGACCTGCGCGGCTCGTGCGGCTTCTCGTTCGGCAATGGCTGCTCGGGCGGCACCAGCGAAGCCAATTTGTTCGGAACGCCGAAGCGCGCAAAGACGCCGATGGAGGTCGCGTGATGGCAAAGACACTCAAGGCGCTCTCGGCGCTGCTGACCTATCCGACCGCGGAACTGCAACTGGCAACGGGCGAGATCAGCGAAGTCATCGACACTGCGAACGCAATCCCCGGCCGCGTCCGGACCCAGCTTCACACGTTGCTCATGGAGCTCGCGTCGGGCGATCTTTACGACCTGCAGGAGCGCTACGTTCTGCTGTTCGACCGCACGCGTTCGCTGTCGCTGCATTTGTTCGAGCACGTGCACGGCGAGAGCCGCGACCGCGGTCAGGCGATGATCGACCTCAAGGCTCAATACGAGAAGCACAACCTGTTCATGAGCGCGGCGGAACTGCCGGACTTCGTGCCGTTGTTGCTTGAATATCTCTCATTGCTGCCGGCGTCCGAGACTTACGAGACGCTCGGCCAGCCCGCGCATATCTTTGCCGCGATGGCGGAGCGCCTGCGCAAGCGCGAGTCGGCCTACGAAGCGGTGTTCCGCGCCCTGGTCGCGCTCTCGGCCGCCAAGCCGAAGGAGACGGAAGTCGCAGCACTTCTCACGCTGCCCGATCCCGACGCGTCCGATCTCGCGGCGCTCGATGCCGCCTGGGAGGACGAGCCGGTCACTTTCGGCCCCGGCGCCGACAATGCTTGCAAGGATGGCCTGATCGCCCGCGTTCGTGGCGGCATGCGCCCCGCGCCCGATATGCCGGCGCGAACGCGCACCGACCAGCGTCAATGAGGAAACAACCATGCGCGAACTGATCAACTACATTGTATTCGGCTGGTATCCTTATCTCTGCCTGACCGTGTTCCTGCTCGGCAGCTGGTTTCGCTTCGACCGTGAGCAGTACACTTGGCGCAGTGGATCGAGCCAGCTGTTGCGCCGGCGGCAACTCATGTGGGGCTCGAACCTGTTCCACGTCGGCATCTTGGTCATCTTCCTCGGCCATTTCGTCGGATTGCTGACGCCGATCTGGGTATTCGACGCACTCGGCATCTCCCATACATTCAAGCAATGGATGGCGATCGTCCTCGGCGGCGTCGCAGGCGTCATGTGTTTCGTTGGGACAACGCTACTGCTGCATCGCAGGCTGTTCGACGCGCGCATCCGGTCGACATCCTCGTTCGGCGATATCGCGATCCTGCTATTGCTCTATGCGCAGCTCATCCTTGGGCTCGCCTCCATCGGCGTCTCGCTCGACCATCTCGATGGTCGTGAGATGGTAAAATTCATGACCTGGGCACAGGGCATCCTCACGCTGCAGCCGGGGGTCTCGGCGCTTGTTGCCGATGCGCATCCGATCTTCAAACTGCACCTTTTTCTCGGCATGACCATCTTCCTGGTCTTCCCGTTCACGCGCCTGGTGCATGTGTGGAGCGCGCCGATCTGGTATCTCGGCCGCCGCGGCTATCAAGTGGTGCGCACGAAGCAATCTGCATCGGGCCCGCGCGACCGGCCTCCGGCCTCCAAGCCAAATATGCAGCCGGCGGAGTAGGGCCATGAGCTGCGCGTTGCATGCGAGCGACATGCCGAGGGCAAAACCGGTCAGCGTCAACGGCGTGGTGGTGCCGAGAGCGGAAATCGCCCGCGAGGTCCAGCATCACTCGGCCGGTACACCGATCGCCGCATGGCAGGCTGCCGCGCGCGCTCTCGCCATCCGCGAGCTGCTGTTGCAGGAGGCGCGCCGGCTTGCGATCGCGGCCGAACCGGCAAGCGACGCGCAGGGCCGGCGGGAAACCGAGGAGGAAGCGCTGATCCGCGGTCTGTTCGAACGCGAGGTGAAGACCCCAAAGCCGGACCGGGACATCTGCCGGCGTTACTACGAGCAGAACCGGCGGCACTTTCGTTCCGCGGACATCTACGAAGCGGCGCACATCCTGTTCGCCGCGCCGCGGCAGCATGGGACAGCCTACCAAGTGGCACAGGCCGATTGTGCCGCCGTGCTCGAACAGATCAAGCGAAACCCCGAGCGTTTCGCGGATCTGGCGCGCGCGCATTCCGCCTGCCCGTCGTCCGCAAACGGCGGCAATCTCGGTCAAGTCACGGCCGGTCAGACCACGCCTGAATTCGAACGTGCGCTCGCCGAGCTTGCGCCCGGTTCGATAAGCCAGGCGCCGGTCGCGACGCGCTATGGCATTCACATCATTCGCCTCGATCGCAAGCATGAGGGACGCGAATTGCCGTTCGACCTGGTGGCGGATCGGATTACCGAATATCTCGAAGAAAGCGTGCAGCGGCGGGCGACGGCGCAGTACATCGCGCGACTTGCGAGCGCCGCACGGCTTGAGGGCATCGAGCTTGCCGGTGCGGACGCGTTGAGTGTGAACTAAGGGGCGTGACCATGCTGCTTGGTAACGTGCTTGCCAAGTTTGAGGATGCGGCCTTCGCCACTGAGGCATTGTTCACCCTTGACGATATCGTGCTGACGACCCGCATCGGCGAAGCCGCGGCGGTAGAAGAATTGACACCCGGCGAATTTGCGGTGCAATCGATAGGGCGCTTTGTGAACGGTGCGAGCGACGAGGAATGGCTTACGCTGATCGGTCTTATGTCGCGTGCCGAAAATCCCGGTCAGGTATTTCTTCGCCGTATCTTGTCAAATGCAGTTGCGATTCGCCCAGCGGCATAGCCGGGCGATAAGAGGCGTCAATTATGGAATGCAGGGAAGCCTGATCTGCTGGAACCGTCTCTGCTATGCGGCGGCGGCGGCCCGCTCACGGGAGCCAACCTTCCGCGATTGATCCAGATCAAAGCGGTCATGGGGCCGGCCCGATAAAAAATAAAAAGGGGTAATGATGGCTATTCTTTCGAAATTCAGCCAATTTTTACACTGGATCGCGGTGTGGCGAAAAAATCTCGGCGCCTTAGCCGATATTCGCGGTCCCGGGCGCCAACAGGTGGAAGCCATTGCCCGCGATCTGGGCCTCGGCCTGACAGCGCCGATCTTCCGGATTGCGAATGTCGAGTTCAATCTGCTCGGCACGCGGCCCGAATTGCTCCGCAAGGTCGAAGTCCTGTGCAGGACGTGTAATAAATACAATTATTGCGAGCAGGACTTCGAACGCCATCGAAGCAAAACGACGAAGTTCGCCGCTTATTGCCCCAATGCCAGGCAATTTGAGCATCTTCTTGGCGTGGAAATCCGGTAAATCCGGGGCGTTACGGCCGTTCCCATCTCATCGTCTCAAGACACCTATGTCGCGCGCGGCCTGCAACGGTGCGCGGCAGTGTCATGTTGTTGACTCGCAGGGGGTCCAATGTAAACTGAATACAGTTTTGCCCGAGGGTGCCGGCGAGGCGCCCTGGGGAGAAGATTGCTGCGGCTCGGCTTAACTTCCGGGCAAGATTGCAAGCCCCAATTCAGGCCCCATGAGCTGGATGGAGCGAGGCGACGACGATCGCACTTTCAATCGCTGCCGCGCGCCGGCCCGCACATCGTTGACGTTTGCGAGCATTGCGCCGTGGCGGGCCCAGGGAGCCTGACATGGAGTTGTTCTCGAATCTTGCGCTTGGGTTTTCGGTTTCGCTTCATCCAGTCACTCTTATGTTTTGTTTTGTTGGCGTGACGCTCGGCGTCATTATCGGGATTCTTCCCGGACTTGGATCCGCCGCCACCATCGCGCTGTTGCTGCCGATCACCTATTTCATGGACACGACAACGGCCATCATCATGCTGGCCGGCATCTGGTACGGCTCGATGTATGGCGGCTCGATCACCGCTATCCTGCTGCGCGTGCCCGGCGAGTCCGCCTCCGTCATGGTGGCCATTGACGGCTACGAGCTGACCAAGCAGGGCCGGGCGGGCGCGGCGCTCGGCATGTCGATGTTTAGCGCATTCATCGCCGGAATGTTCGGCCTGATGGGACTTGCACTGATCGCGCCGGCGCTGGCCGATTTCGCATTGAGCTTCGGCCCGCCGGAATATTTTGCGCTGACGCTGCTCGGTCTGACGCTGGTCAGCTATCTGGCAACGACATCGATGTGGAAGGCGGTGGCCGTCACCATTGTCGGTTTGCTGCTTGGAACCGTCGGGCTCGACCCGGTGCGGAGCATGGCGCGATTTACGTTCGGATCGCTGACGCTGCAAGGCGGCCTTGAGCTGGTCCCGATGGTCATGGGCCTGTTCGGAATTTCCGAGGTCTTTCACATGCTCGAGCAGAAACTCACGCTGCATAAGAACCTTGCGGCGCTCGATCTTCCGAAAGGTTTGAGAGCGGTGCTTCCGACCCGAAAGGATTGGGCCGACGCCCGTCGCCCCATTGCGCAGGGCACTCTGGTCGGTTTCTTCGTTGGCTTGCTGCCCGGTGGTGGTGCCACGATCTCGTCATATGTCGCTTATGCCGTCGCCAAGAAATGGTCGAAGAAGTCACAGAATTTCGGCTCGGGCGCGATCGGCGGCGTCGCTGCGCCGGAAGCGGCGGCGAATGCCGCCACCTGCAGCGGTTTCATCCCGCTGTTGACGCTGGGCCTGCCGGAAAATGTGGTCATGGCCCTGATCCTGAGTGCATTCCTGCTGCATGGCATCACGCCGGGGCCGACACTGATGACCCAGCATCCGGAAATGTTCTGGGGTATCGTCACCAGCATGTTCATCGGAAATTGCATCCTCGTGCTGACGATGCTCCCGCTGATCGGTTTCCTGTCCAAGATCACGCTGGTCCCGAACAACATCGTGGTCGGCATCGTCATCCTTGCGTGCCTTGCCGGCGCCTATGGAGTGAACAACAACCCCGTCGACATCATCACCATGACGGCTTTCGGCGTGCTCGGTTATCTGATGAATAAATTCGGTTTCCCTCCCGCGCCGATGGTTCTGGCATTCGTATTGGGCCCGATTATGGAAACCGCGCTGCGCCAATCGTTGATCATGTCGAGCGCCGACCTCCTGGTGTTCTGGACCCGGCCGGTATCGGGAACGCTGATGGTGGTGTTCGCCATAGTCGTGGCTTTGCCATTGATCCGTATGCTGGGAGATATGCTGATGCAGAAAAAGTGGAAAGCATCCGGGGCGTCCCGCAAGGATATCATCGTCCCGTCGCTGATCCTTCTTGCCCTGATCGGCTTCGCCACGAATGCAGTCGCGCAGGAATATCCCAGCAAGCCGGTCAGCCTGGTCGTGCCTTATCCGGCGGGCGGACGGACTGATCTGACGGCCAGGGCGGTCGCGCAATATCTCAGAGCCGAACTGGGCCAGCCTGTCCTTGTCGTCAACAAGCCCGGCGCAAGCGGCGTGATCGGAGCGAAGGAAGTCGCGCATGCGAAGCCCGATGGCTATACGCTCGGCCTGTTCTCGACCGGCTTTCTCACCGCGCAATACATGGTTCCAACGCCGACCAATGCGGCCGAATACGAGTTCGTCGCATTGGTGAACATGGACCCCGCCGCCATCGCGGTCACGACCACGCGCGATTGGCAGACCCTGCAGGACTTTCTGAAATACGGCCGTGAGCATCCAGGCACACTGCGCGTCGGCATCAATGCCGGCAGTTCGGCGCATATTTTTGCGGCCGCCTTCATGCAAAAGGCCGGGCTCAATGTCATTTATGTGCCCTTCCGCGGCGGCAGCGAGCGCACGGTCGCGCTGGCCGGCGGGCATATCGAAGCGGATTTCGACATCGTCGCGCCGCTTCGGCCGATGTCGGAATCCAAAAAAATCCGCATCCTCGGGATTGCCGCGCAACGGCGCGTAAAGGAATATCCAAACATTCCGACGATGACCGAAAACGGGGTAAACCTCCTGATTTCGTCATGGCATGGGGTGTTTGCCCCGCGCGACACTCCGCCAGCCGTCGTCGCACGGCTGAGCCGGGCGCTTGAACGTGTTTGCAACAATCCGGAATTCATCGACCATATGCGCAAATTGCTGCTCGGCGTGCGCTATCTCGATTCCAAGTCGTTCCGGGAATTCTTCGCCGAAAACGACAAGGTCAACCTGGAACTCATCCGCTCGCTCGGCCTCTACGTCGCGCCGGAAAAGAAATAAAGAAGGACAGCATGACCATGCACAGCCCGGTTCCGGTCGATCGCGCCTTGCGCACGCAGGAAACAGAGGTGATCGACCTGCGCCGGCGTCTCGCCAAGGTGCACAGGATTCTGACCGCCGGCGGAATCTGGCCGCTGACCAAGGGCCATGCCAGCGCGCGCATTCCCGGAACGGACCGCGTGCTGATCCTCGGCCATATTCATTCGCAGGGGCGGTCGCTGATCGATACCGACGTTGACGACATCGTCACCGTCGATATCGAGGGCAAATGGCTTGAGGGGCGGATCGAGCCCGTTGACGAGCGGTTTCTGCATTTGGAGATCATGAAGGCCCGGCCGGATGTCACGTCGATCGTGCACGCGCATTCCACCTATGCAACGGCCTTTGGCATTGCCGGCGTGAATATCCTGCCGGTCGGGAACCGCGGCGGAATATTTGCGCCGCAAGTTCCGATCCTGGATTTCGACCGGCAGATCGACACCCCTGAGCGTGGCCGCATGGCGCGGGACGCAATCGGCGATGGATGTGCGCTCGTGCTCAAGAATCACGGCACGGTCGCTTGCGGCGATTCCATTGAAAATGCCTGCATTACCGCTTTTGCACTGGAGGAGACCGCGCAGCTGCACTGGATCGCCGCGCAATTGGGCCCGGTGCAGAAGATTTCGTCTGGCGAAGTCCGCAGCGTGCTTACGGGCGCGCGCAAGGAGGAATTCTTCAGTCACGTCTGGGGTCATTATTCCAGGATGGACCCGTGGGACCGCTCTTCCTCGAACGGGTCGTCGTAAACCCGGATTGACGATTTGGCATAAAAAAACGGCGCGCTCGCGATGAACGCGCCGTTTTACCGATATGGCCTTGCGAGGGAGCGCTACTTGGCGGGAGCTACTCTCAAACCAAGCTCTTCGATAATCCTTTTGTAGGTGGAATCCTGGTTGGCCAGGAATGCCTTGGCCTGCGCCCCTTTGAGGAATTCGACGCCGGCTCCGACGTCCTGCATGCTCTTGCGCAACTCGTCGCTCGATGTGGTCTTCTCGATCGCCTCGGCGAGTTTTGCGATCACAGCAGGCGGCGTTCCCTTCGGGGTATAGACGCCGTGAAACGCCCCGATAACGAGATTGACCCCGTTGTCGCGGAATGTCGGCAGATTGCCGTAGAGCGCCGATGTTTTTTCCGCCGCCACCGCCAGAATGCGGACCTTCTTCGCGTCGATCAGGCTCTTGTAGGACACCGGCACGGCGACATGCACTTCGATGTGCTTGCCGGCGAGCGCAACCGCGCCCTCGCTGTCGCCCTTGAACGGCACGTTGATAAGTTTTACGTCGGCCGCCTTCGCAAAGCCTGACGCGAAAATCTGCGCGGAGGCGCCGGGAATCATTCCGATACGAAGTTTATCGGGTTGCTTGCGTGCATCTGCGACAAGATCTTTCAGCGTCTTCCACGGCGCCGAGTCTTGCACCGCGATGGCCGCCGGATCGGTATTGACGATTGCCACCAGATCAAAGTCGCCAAGCGATAGCGGAGTTGGCACGGTGTATTGCGCGGTCACCGCGGAGGTCGAGAAAAACCCAAGGGTGTATCCGTCGGGTTTCGCTTGGGCTACTTCCATCGAGCCCAGCACGCTGCTCGCGCCGGGCTTGTTGACGACGGATATCGGCTTGCCCAGATATTTCTGCAGATGCTGGCTCATGATACGGCCGATCACATCCGTGCGCCCGCCGGCCGAGAACGGCACGATCATGGTGACTGCTTTTGTGGGATAATCGGTCGTCTGAGCAAACGTCGATCGCATGTCGATTGCGAGCGCGCAGACCGCAAAGACACCGAGTGCAAGATACCGTCTTAATTTCATTCTATCCTCCCATTTATTATCATTTTATCGTCTGACGCGCCGCCCTCTTTCGGGCGTTCACGCTATGGCGTTTGCCCGCCGCATGCTCGCAATCATCGACGATTTCATCACGATTTCTTTCGCAAGAGCGGGTATTTGCGAAGCCTTGCGCATTTCGTCGAGTCTCTGTTTGCGCACATTGTCGTCGGCCTCTTCGAGCGTGCGCTTGTTGCGCATCGAAGCCTCTTGCACATATTCGATATTCGCCGTCCGGCGTTGCCGGACATAACGGTCGAGCGCGCTCGCATCGAGTTCACCGCGCCAGATTCCCACCATTTTGTCGGTCAGGTTCATCGCATCCTGAAGGCCGCTGTTAAGCCCAAATCCGCCGATCGGGTTGTTCAAATGCGCGGCGTCGCCGGCAATCACGATCCGGCCCGCGCGAAAGGTTTCCGCGACTCTTTGATGCACGCGATAGATCGTCTTGTGCCTGGTCTCGTAACGGCCTTGCTTGGGCACGACCGCCTGCAATCGCTCCTCGACGTTGTCGTCGGACAGCGATTCTTCTTCCGATTCATTCGGCCGGCAACCGTAGAGAAAACGCCAGAGACCGGGCGGCTTGACGTCCGGCAACCGGAATACGGCACACCATTCGACCGGATGGGAAATGTATGCGGTATCGGTAAAGCCGCGCTGTCCGAGGTCATAGGGCGTGCTGACCAATGCAAATCGCTCGGGATAGGTGAAGCCGCCAAAGTCGATGCCTGCCGATTTTCGAACGACAGAGCCGCCGCCGTCCGCCCCAATCGCCCACTTGCCCTCGAATGTCTCGGTTCCGTTCGGCGTGTCCGCGGTGACGACAACACCGTCATCGGACTGGGTAACGCTTGTGACGCGGCAGGAAAATCTTACCTCCGCATGCGGAATCGGTTTCAGCATGTCGTAAACCAGCGGGGTCAGCTTGTGCTGCTCCAAATGAAGGCGGTACGGATAGCGCGTCTCATCCTTGAGCAGCGACAGCTCGAAAGTTCCCACCACGCCTTCCTTGCGGTCGCGCAATTGCCATCGCGGCACCACGATGCCGAGATCGAGTAATTTTGTCGTGACGCCGATCGGCTCCAGCACTTCGAGTGTGGGCGGATGGAACGATCCGGCGCGAAGATCCTTGAACAGTTCGTGATAGCCCTCGAGCACAAGCACCGGGACGTCGCGCAGCGCGAGGCTGAGCGCCGATACCAGGCCGACGGGTCCCCCGCCGACGATGATCACCCGGTTCTTGCTCGTGGCGGAAGCGGCCATGACAGCACTCTCCACATCGAAGAATATTCAATATACACATGTGGCTGGAGAGAGAAAGGCGAAGTTCTCTTCCGCGTCAGAAAGGTCCGTTTTTAAGGCCTTTTTTGCAGTCAGCTTGTGGTCAAAATGAATACAGTCCACAATTCTTGGATGCCGAGCGCCTTTGATGCATGAACGAAGCCCTTTTATGCGGCGGCGTACCCAGCCGCTTATGTCTGTGCCGGATCGACGTGTTCGTAGCCGCTATCAAACCCCGATCACCTGAATGAACTCTTGGGAATCAAAAAATGGATCTCGGTCTTTCGAATAAGACGGCTCTGATTCTTGGCGCATCGAGCGGTCTCGGCTTTGCCATTGCCAAGTGCCTTGCGGAGGAGGGCGCGCAGGTTGTTTTGGGCGCCCGGCAAACGGAACGTCTCGACAAGGCGCTGGCCCTGGTAAAGCAAAGCAACCAAACCGCCACGGCTTTGCCAATCGATCTGCAGAACTCCGCCACGATGGAGGCGGCAGAGCAGGCCATTCGCAAGCTGACGCCGGATATCTTGATCTGCAATAGCGGCGGTCCTCCGCCGGGCGGTGCAATCGATTCCGATCTCGACAAATGGCGCCTGCAATTCGAGGCGATGGTGATCAACCAGATTCGCTGCATACGGGCGGCGCTACCGCATATGCTGGAGAAGAAATGGGGCCGGATACTCGTCCTTGCGTCGTCGGGAGTGGTGGCTCCAATTCCAAATCTCGTCATTTCAAACAGCCTTCGCAGCGCGTTGGTCTCGTTTGCAAAGACCCTGGCTGCCGAAGTGGCCAACTCCGGCGTTACAGTGAACACGATCGTTCCGGGGCGTATCGCCACGCCGCGTGTGGCGCAGCTCGATCAGGCGGCTTCCGAGCGCGAGAAGACCGACGTCGCAAGCGTGAAACAGCGCTCGGTTCTGACGATCCCGGCGGGGCGTTATGGCGAACCCGGCGAGTTTGCGAGCGTCGCCGCCTTTATGGTCAGCGAGCGGGCCGGCTATGTCACCGGTCAAATGACGCGGGTGGACGGGGGGTTCATCCGCTCGATTTAGCGCCTGAATTCACGACCTCCGGCCAAAGAGAATACTGTAGACACTTTGCCCGAAGGCCGCTAGGATTGGGCCATCGGTTTTCCGCTTGCTGAAATAACGAAAGGGAGAAACGTCAATGGCAACCGCTACCGCGACCCGTACGAAACTTGTGATCGAAAGCGCCGAGGCCGTGCTTGGATTGCACTGGTTTGTGGCGCGCGACTTCACCGCCAAGGATGAAGGTCTTGAATTCGAGATCATCACGCCCGGAATCAAGACGAAGTTCGACTGGAACGATCCGCGCAGCCGCGATCACCATCTCGTCAGTTCCACGAACTACCAAAAGGCGTTCGAGCAGGGTAAGGCCGACATCTATCGCGCCTGCGAATGGGGCCAGATCCGCCGCTCCTACGACAATCCGAAGGGGCCGATCGTGGCTCGCCGTCCGGCCATGGTCTATCAATCGATTTTCGTACGGCCCGATTCCCCTGTTCACGCAACGATCAACTTGGCCAACAAAACCGTCGGTGTGCAATTCCACCAAGGCTCGCATTACTCGACCCTGGCCATGATGGAAGGATTCATGCCACGCGAAGAGATCAATGTCGTTCACTCGGGCACGGTCGGTGAGCGCTACGAGGCCCTCATGAGCGGCGAGACCGACGCGGCGACCCTGATGGAGCCGTGGGTTACGCTGGCGCACAAGAACGGTTGCAAGGAACTTATCGGCACCTTCTACCAGGGCACCGAGAATGCCGGCGCCGGCCTCGATCCCAAGATTTGGGAAGCGGCGAATCGTGCGGTGAGAAAAGCCGTTAAGCTGATCAATGCCGACAAGAAAAAGTACATTCACTATATGATCGAAGAGATCCCGCATAAATACGCCAGCCAGCTTACGCCGAACGATTTCTATCTGCCGCGGCTGCGCTATGTCGATCCGGCGCCGTATACGCAGGACGAATTCCAGCGGGCTTATAATTGGATGGTGACGTGGGATCTGGTCGGCGCAAACGCCAAGTATGAAGGCCTGGTTTGCAACCGGGTGCAATAACCGGTTGGACGAGCATATTCAGTAGCGGCCGATACCTAACTCTTGGTCATCGGCCGATTCTGACGCCCGCCGGATCGTTTGGTGAAATGGCGCTTGCCCAACAGTTCGCGGTCGTGCTGGATTTCCTCTCCCGTATGCAGGATGTGGCGTTCCAGCAGAGCGCTCGCTTTTTCGTAATCCTTGCGCTCGATGGCATTCAAAATCTGCCGGTGCTCGGCCGCCGCTTGCCTTTGGCGCTCCGCGGTTCCTGCCTGACGCGCGTAGCGCTCGACGTTGAGCTGAATTCGTTCCACCGCCTCGACCATGGACTTGGACTGGTCGCCGTATAGCAGGCGATGAAATTCCCAATTCTTCACCACCCAGCGCGAGCCGTAGTCCCGCAGGATGTCGGTTTCATCGCAAATCTTCCGTAACTGCCGCAGCACGGTCTTGTCGAGATTCGGAGCGCCTTTCCGAAGCATGTGAGCCTCCAGAACCGCGCGCATCTCAATCAGTTCCAGGATTTGCGGCAGCGTCAGTCCCGAGACGACCGTGCGGTGATGGGCAATGTTGCGGACCAATCCCTCCGCCTGAAGTTGCCGCAGCGCCTCTCTGATGGGAACGCGCGAGATGCCGAAATAGACCGCCAATTCAACCTGGTTCAATTCCTCGCCATCGGCAAACTGCCCGTCATAAATTGCGGTGCGAAGGGCGGTGGCCAAATAATCCGTCATGGTCTTGCGTTCCCCCAGACCAGGGTCCCATTTCAGCCGCTCGAACTTCTTCGGGGTGATCTGGAGCGTCACGCGTTTGCTGGCTTTTTTACCCATCGGCTTTCCACGTTTTCTGCGATGTTCGAACACTTTGGCGACACCGTCGGCGCCCAGCCAAGTTGACGAGTCAGCGCTAATCTAGGAGAATAAACTGTATACAGATATCAGAAAGTGCTGCACGGATGGTCATCCAGAGGTCGCGCGAGGTCGATGAGATCTGTGCGATGGATTTTCCTTAGGGACATGTCATGCCGGCAATAAAATCCTTCTTGGCGAAGTTCACCAGCGAGCGGTCGGTTTTAGGCCGCCCCGACCGTTACAGCGGTATGGTGCTCGTACTGGTTGCCGGATTTGCCGTTTTCGAGGCGTTGCATCTGCCGTTCGGTTCGATCAAGGCGCCGGATGCCGGATTTTTTCCGATTTGTTTGTCGATATTGTTGCTCGTGGTTGCCGTCATCATCGTGATGCGTTCCTACATCGTAGAATCGGAACGGCCGGATTTTACGGCCCAGGCATGGAAGGTCGCGATCGCAGCGGTAGCACTGGTGGTCTATGCTCTCGTCTTGCAAACCGTCGGTTTTCTGGTCGCCACCACCGTCATTATGTTGATGATGATGCGGGGGCTCGGCGGCATGAGCTGGACCCGCGCCCTGCTGATCGCCATTCCAGGCGTGGTCGTCTCCTATCTCGGATTTTTGGAACTCGGTGTGCCGCTGCCTCCTGGATTTCTGCCCTTCTAGAGCATGGTCCTGCGTAAGACGAATTGATCCGGATCAAAGCATTGGCGGCATCTGAAGCGACAATGCTCTCTTTCAAAAGGGAGCAAACGATGCCGATTGAAAATGTGCTTGTGCTGGCGGCGATCGTACTGACATTCGCTGTTTTTGCGGCGGTGGTAGCGTGGGGCGACTTCCAGACCCGGCGCGCTCATAAAGAGTTAAGCAGCGGAGCTAAGCAGCAATGACGGTCGCGAGTGACCGGGAGCGGCCCTCGACGATTGGCGAGCGCCCTCCGGGTGATGCTTGGCCCTATTATTTTTTGCGCGTCTGCCTTTCCGCCTTCGTCGTGGTTCCAATTCCAGGACGTCATCGCCAGAACATGTAGGGCCAGGGTGCAGGGGTGGCTCGCAATGACAGCGGTGCTTGCCGTACGAATGGCGCTGTCAACACTGCCGAGAGGCCTATGTCGTTTTTGGATGTCCAGAAAACCATTCGACC
>CAMAWF010000062.1 GCA_945861895.1 Rhizobium sp. Q54 | reverse complement strand
ACTTCGCCGCGGCGTTCGCGGCGGCGGGAAAATCCGGCCTGCCCGCGATCATCCACCTCAAGCTCGATCCCGAGGCGATCACGCCAAGTGTGACCTTGTCCGGCATTCGCGAGAAGTCTCTGACCGGACGCGCGCGATAGCTGCATCCGGCTTACGGCGACAAGACCTTTACGAACGCCCAATGCGAACTCTGTTGCGCCTGTGAATGAATCATGATTCATTCAATATATGGCCTATCGCCGCACCGAGAATGTCGTGCGCCGTCTCGCCGCCCGCGAGGAAACGATCCTCGACGCGGCCATGGCCGCCGCGGCCGAAGGCGGCATGGGCGCGGTGCAGATCGCGCCGGTCGCGCAACGCGCCGGCATCGCGGCCGGCACGGTCTATCGATATTTCCCGGCCAAGACCGATCTGGTTGCGGAAATGGTCGCGGCTGTCTCCGCGCGCGAGACCGCCGCCATGCGCGCCGCCGCGCAGGCCGCACCCGGCCCGCTGTCGGCGCTCGCCGCGGCGGTTGTGACATTCGCTGCGCGGGCGTTGCGCAACCGGCGTCTTGCCTGGGCGGTGATTGCGGAGCCGGTGGACGCGCAGGTGGACGCGGTGCGTCTGGATTACCGCAAGTCGCTCATCGCCGAGATCGAAGCACTCATCAACGCGGCGATTGCCGGCGGGCATCTGCCCGAGCAGGATTCCAGCCTGGCCGCTCCGGCGATCGTCGGTGCGCTGCTGGAAGGATTGATCGGCCCGCTGGCGCCCGAGATGAGCGAGGATCCCGCGCAAGAGCGGCAAGCTGTGCAGGGCATAACGCTGCTCGCGCTGCGCGCGCTCGGCGTCGTCGATGCCCGCGCCCGCGGTCTCGTGATGCAGACGGAATTGCCGCCGGAAGACGACGCCGCGTAAACGGCTGGCGCTTACTTCTTGCCGTCAACGGCAAATTGCTTGAGATAGGCCCAAAGAGCTTTGGCTTCGGTTTCGTTCTTGATGCCGGCGAACACCATCTTGGTGCTGGGTATCTTCGCCCTCGGGTCCTTGATGTAGTCGAGGAAACTGGCCTCGTCCCAGGTGATGCCGGATGTCCTGTTGGCCTCGGAATAGGAGTAGCCTTCGATCGAGCCGGACTTGCGGCCGGTGAGGCCGTTGAGCACGGGGCCGACCTTGTTCTTCGCCCCTTCGCCGACCGAATGACAGGGCAGGCATTTCTTGAACGATTGCTCGCCCGCGGCGAGGTCCTGGGCCTTCGCTGCACCCAGTGAAATGCCGATCACGGCTGCCGCCATTGCCAACGCCTTCATTCTGCTTGCTCCTTTGGGGTCATGGGGCCATTTTCTGCACGGATGAGGCGATTGTACAATATATTATTCTTTGAATATTAGCCGGAGCGATCATGTCCCTTCAAATTCCCCCCGCCGACCGGGCTGTCCTTGACCGCCGCGAGAAAATCGTCGCGGCGCTGCGCGCCATCGTGCCGGGAGAGGGCGTGATTGCCGGCGAGCGCGAGATGCGGCCATTCGAATCCGACGGGCTTACCGCCTACAAGCAGCTTCCCATGGTGGTGGTATTGCCGGAGACCACCGAGCAGGTGTCGCAAGTTCTGGCCTATTGCTACGCCGAGGGCATCAAGGTCGTGCCGCGCGGAGCTGGAACGTCATTGTCCGGCGGCGCGCTGCCGCTCGAGGACGGCGTTCTGCTCGGCATGGCGAAGTTCAACCGCATCCTTGAGATCGATTTCGAAAACCGTCTTGCGGTGGTCGAGCCCGGCGTCACAAATCTTGCGGTCAGCAACGCGGCCGCGCATGCCGGCTTTTATTACGCGCCCGATCCGTCCTCGCAGATCGCCTGCACCATCGGCGGCAATGTGGCGGAGAATTCCGGCGGCGTGCATTGCCTGAAATACGGCATGACCACCAACAATCTGCTCGGTTGCGAAATGGTGCTGATCACCGGCGAGGTGATCCGCCTCGGCGGCAAGCATCTCGATGCCGGCGGCTACGATCTGCTCGGCATCGTCACCGGCTCGGAAGGGCTGCTCGGGGTGGTCACCCAGGTCACCGTGCGTTTGCTCAAAATGCCGGAAACCGCCCGCGCTTTGCTGATCGGCTTCCCCAGTTCGGAGGACGCCGGCGAATGCGTCGGCAAGATCATCGGCGCAGGAATCATCCCCGGCGGCATGGAAATGATGGACAAGCCTGCGATCCACGCGGTCGAGCAGTTCGTGCATGCCGGCTATCCGCTCGATGTCGAAGCGCTGCTGATCGTCGAGCTCGACGGGCCGCAGGCGGAGGTCGACCATTTGGTTGCGCGGGTCGAGGCTCTCGCCAGGCAATGCCGCGTGGTGAGCTGCAAAGTCTCGGCTTCGGAGGACGAGCGTCTGCTGTTCTGGGCCGGCCGCAAGGCGGCGTTCCCGGCGGTCGGCCGCATCTCGCCGGATTATTACTGCATGGACGGCACCATCCCGCGCGCCAAGCTGCCGCAGGTGCTCAAGCGCATGCGTGAGCTGTCGGACAAATACGGCCTGCGCGTCGCCAATGTGTTCCATGCCGGCGACGGCAACCTGCATCCGCTGATCCTTTATGACGCCAACAAGCCGGGCGAACTGGAGAAGACGGAGGAATTCGGCGCGGAGATCTTGAAGCTCTGCGTCGAGGTCGGCGGCGTGCTGACCGGCGAACATGGCGTCGGCGTGGAAAAGCGCGACCTGATGCCGGCGATGTTTAGCGAAATTGATCTCAACCAGCAGCAGCGGCTCAAATGCGCCTTCGACGACAAGGGCCTGCTCAATCCCGGCAAGGTTTTCCCCCAGCTGCACCGCTGCGCCGAACTGGGCCGCATGCATATTTCCGGCGGCAAGCTGCCGTTCCCGGATATTCCGCGGTTTTAAGCATGATCCCGAAAAGTGGGTACCGGTTTTCGAGCAAGATCATGCTCAAGGAATAAGCATGACCGACACTTTGAAGCCGCGCGACGGCAAGGACGTCGAGGACGCCGTGCGCTTTGCACTCGCAAACGACAAGCCGCTGGAGCTCGTAGGCTGCGGCAGCAAGCGCGCCATCGGCCGCCCGAGCCAGACGGATTTGACGCTCGACCTCTCCGGCTTGTCCGGCATCACGCTTTACGAGCCGGAGGAACTGGTGCTCTCGGCGCGCGCCGGTACGCCGCTGTCCGAGATCGAGGCGCTGGTCGAAAAGCACGGCCAGGAGCTTGCGTTCGAGCCGATGGATTACGGTCCGCTGCTCGGCGGCAAAGCCGGCGCGGGCAGCATCGGCGGCGCGCTGGCCGCGAATTTATCCGGCCCGCGGCGAATCAAAGCGGGCGCTGCGCGCGATCATTTCCTCGGCGCCAGCGTGGTCACCGGCCGCGGCGAAACCGTCAAGACCGGCGGCCGCGTCGTCAAGAATGTCACCGGCTACGATCTCTGCAAGCTGCTCGCCGGCTCATGGGGCACGCTCGCCGCCATGACCGACATCACTCTCAAGACGCTGCCACGCGCCGAAACCGAAAGCACGCTGATCGTGTCCGGCCTCGAGGACGCCCAGGCTGCCGCTGCGATGGCGGCGGCGATGGGTTCGCCCTGCGATGTCTCGGGCGCGGGGCATCTGCCGGACCACGTCGCCGCGCGCTTCGACGGGCTGCCGGGCCCGGGCGCCGCCACCTGCTTGCGCGTCGAAGGCTTCGCGCCCTCGGTCGCCCATCGCAAGCAAAGCCTGGCGGCAGTGCTCAAGCCGTTCGGCCCGGTTGCCGTGTTGGATGAGAAAAACTCGCGCGCGCTCTGGCGCAGCGTGCGGGACGCCAAGGCATTTACCTTCAGCGACGTACTGGCTCGCCCATTGTGGCGCGTCTCGACCGCGCCCAGCCGCGGCCACGAGATCGCGGCGATGATCTCGCCCGCCGCGCAGATGTTCTACGATTGGGCCGGCGGGTTGGTCTGGATCGCCATGCCCAGCCCGCAGGAGCCCGACGCCGCCGCGATCCGCCGGGCGGTGGCGAGCGTCGGCGGGCACGCCACGCTGATCCGCGCGCCTGCCGCCGTGCGCGCCGCGGTCGATGTATTTCCGCCGCAGGATGCGGGATTGGCCGCGTTGAGCAAGCGCGTGAAGGAAAGTTTCGATCCCAAGGGCCTGTTCAATCCCGGGCGCATGTGGGCGGGTGTGTGAATGCAAACCACCTTCAGCCTCGCCCAGCTCGCCGATCCGCAAGTCGCGGAATCGGAGAAAATCCTGCGCGCCTGCGTGCATTGCGGGTTCTGCACCGCGACCTGCCCGACCTATGTGCTGCTCGGCGACGAGCTGGATTCCCCGCGCGGGCGCATCTACCTCATCAAGGAGATGCTGGAGCACGCGCGGCCGGCCACGCGCGACGTCGTCAAGCACATCGACCGTTGCCTTTCCTGCTTGGCCTGCATGACCACTTGCCCCTCGGGCGTGCACTACATGCATCTGGTCGATCACGCCCGCGAGCACATCGAGAAGACTTACCGGCGGCCGTTGCTTGACCGCTCGTTGCGCCTGCTGCTCGCCAAGGTGCTCCCGAACACGCAGCTGTTCCGCTGGGCGATGGTGGCGGGGCTGCTCGCCAAGCCGCTGGCGCCGCTCTTTGGTGCGCTCGGCTTGCGGCGCCTCGCCGCGTTGCTGCGGATTACGCCTGCGCGCCTGCCGGCGCCCCCGCGGGCCTCCGACCAGCGCGTCTTTCCCGCCGAAGGCCGGCGTCTCGGCCGGGTGGCGCTGCTTTCCGGCTGCATCAATCCGGTGCTGTCGCCCGCCACCAACGAGGCGACGATCCGGCTGCTCAACCGCCATGGCCGCGAGGTGGTTATTGCCGACGGTGAGGGCTGCTGCGGCTCGCTGGTCCACCACATGGGCCGCGAGGACGAGGCGCTCATGCGGGCACGCATCAATATCGATGCCTGGATCAAAGAGATCGAAGGGGAGGGGCTGGACGCCATCATCGTCACGGTGTCCGGCTGCGGCACCACGATCAAGGACTACGGCTTCATGCTGCGGGCGGATCCGGCCTATGCCGGCAAGGCCGCTCAGGTTTCCGCACTGGCTGTGGATGTCACGGAATACCTGGTCCGGCTCAAATTGCCGCCACCGGCTGCGCCCACGGGCCTTGTTATTGCCTATCATTCCGCCTGCTCGCTCCAGCACGGGCAAAAAGTTATGCATCAGCCGAAAGAATTGCTTTCCAAGATGGGCTACGTGGTCAAAGATATACCCGACGGGCATCTATGCTGCGGTTCGGCGGGGACCTACAACATCCTTGAGCCCGAACTGGCGGGGAGGTTGCGGGAGCGCAAAGTCGCTAATATCGAGAAGCTGATGCCGAATGTGATCGCCGCCGGAAATATCGGCTGCATCACGCAAATTGCCGCCGGAACGGCCATTCCGGTCGTCCATACGGTCGAACTCATCGACTGGGCGACCGGCGGCCCGATACCGGAGAGGCTGAAGGGTTTTGAGAGTAGGGCCGCGCCGGTGCAACTGGCTGAAACGGCGATGTGAATTGGTCCCAACAGATCGGGAGGACGGTCATGGCGAAATCGAAAAAGCGGAAGGCTAAATCCAAGACGAAAAAAGGCAAGCGCGCCGCCAAGGCGGGCAAGAAGAACAAGAAAAAATTGAAGGCGGCGGCGAAGAAGCGTCCGGCCAAGAAGGCAAAGGCCGCCAAGCGCGCCACAAGCGCGAAGAAACCGGCGGCGAAGGCTTCCACGCCGATCAAGCCGGCAAATCCGGCGGCTCCGGCCCCCGGCATAGGCGGTTCGATGCCGCGGCCGGCGGCGCCGATGGGCGCCCCGCGCCCGACGCCCGGTCCGATGCCGAGCCCGATGCCGTCGTCGGGTGGCTTCGGCTCGACCAACCCGCGGCCGTCATCGATGCCTGGAAGCTCGACCACGCCCGGCGGTTACCGTCCGTATTCTCCCTCTCCGCCCGGTGGAAGGCCTGATGAAGGCAACAACAAGAAGTAAGTCGAAGAAAAAGCGGGCGGTCGCGAAAAAAGCGGTCGCCCGCAAGGCCAAGGCCAAGGCCAAGGCTAAGGCTAAGGCTAAGACCAAGCCACGAGCCAAGATTCGGCTCAAAACTCAAAAGCAGCCGATCCGCAGCGCCAAGACGCCGACCGCAAAGTCCGCGCCGGCCGTGGCGGGCGTCGCCGTCACCGGACGGATGGGCGCGCGCTATGCGGAAATTCTCACCCCCGCGGCGCTTTCCTTTCTCGCCGGGCTGCACCGCAAATTCGACGCAACGCGCAGGCAATTGCTGGCCGCCCGCATCGCGCGGCAAAAGCGTTTCGACGCCGGCGTGCTGCCGGATTTTCTGCCGCAAACAAAAAACATCCGCGACGACGACAGCTGGAAGGTCGCGGCCATTCCGCCAGACCTGCTCAACCGCCGCGTGGAAATCACCGGCCCGGTCGACCGCAAGATGGTGGTCAACGCGCTCAATTCCGGCGCCACCGACTACATGGCCGATTTCGAGGATGCCAATTCGCCGACCTGGGCGAACAACATCGAGGGCCAGATCAACCTCAAGGACCGCTGGGCCGGCAAGATCGATTTCACCGATCCGCGCACAAAAAAGCGCTACAAGATCGACCCGCGCCCCGCGGTGATGATCGTGCGCCCGCGCGGCTGGCATCTGCCGGAGGCGCATCTCACGGTCGATGGCAAGGCGATCTCAGGCGCGCTGTTCGATTTCGGCCTGTATTTTTTCCACAATGCCAAGGCCACGATCGCCAAGGGTAGCGGGCCGTACTTCTATCTGCCCAAGCTTGAAAGCCACCGGGAAGCGCGGCTGTGGAACGAGGTGTTCGTGTTCGCGCAGCAAAAGCTCGGCATCGCGAAGGGCGCCATCAAGGCGACGGTGCTGATCGAAACGCTGCCGGCCGCTTTCGAGATGGAAGAGATTCTCCACGAGCTGCGCGACCACATCGCCGGCATGAACGCCGGGCGCTGGGATTTCATCTTCTCCTTCATCAAGACCTTCGCCAAGAATCCGAACTACATCTTGCCCGACCGCGGCCAGGTGGTGATGGGCGCGGCCTTCCTCGGCGCCTATGCGGCGCTGCTGGTGAGGACGTGCCACAGCCGCGGCGCCTTCGCGATGGGCGGCATGGCGGCGCAAATCCCGATCAAGAACGATCCCGCGGCCAATGCCGCCGCCTTCGCCAAGGTGAAAGCCGACAAGGAGCGCGAGGTGCGCGACGGCTATGACGGCACCTGGGTGGCGCATCCCGATCTCGTGCCGGTGGCTAGGGAAGTGTTCGACCGCATGATGCCGAAGCCGAACCAGCTCGACCGCGTGCGCCTGCACGTGCGCGTGCTGCGCGACGAGTTGCTGAAAATTCACGACGGCAGCAAGACCGAACAAGGCTTCCGCCTCAACATCCGCGTCGGCGTGCAATATATCGAGGCTTGGCTGCGCGGCCGCGGCGCGGTGCCGATCTACAACCTGATGGAAGACGCCGCCACCGCCGAGATTTCACGCGCGCAAATCTGGCAATGGCTCAAATACGGCGCAGTGCTGGAGAACGGCGTCAAGGTGACGCCGGCTTTCTTCGACCGCGCGCTCAAGCAAGAAATGAACGTCGTCAAGCAAGAGATCGGCGCGGGCAACTATGCCAAGGGCCGCTTCCCCGAGGCGGTCAAGCTGTTCCGCGATCTCTCGCTCGGCAGGGAGTTCGCGCCGTTCCTGACGATCCCGGCGTATGAGCTGATTAAATAAGGGTGCGGTTCACGGGGAATGCCGCCGGCTTGAGGTGGCCTGTTGTCAAATCTGACAACAGAAGCTACAATTGGGTCATGCGGCGTGTTTCGTGGCTCAAGCCGGCCTGGCGGGAGTTCGAGGACTTTCCGGAAAAGGTCCGCCGCCATATCGCGTTCGGGCTCGACCGGGCCGCGGCCGGTGACAAGGCCGGCAATGTCAAACCGCTGCATGGTCTCGAAGGCGGCGTATTTGAAATCTCCGCCGATGACCGCTCGGGCACCTATCGCGCGGTATATGCGGTGAAGCTCGATGTCGACATCTGGGTGGTGCACGCCTTCCAGAAGAAATCCGTTCGCGGCAGCAAGACGCCGCAGCGGGAGATCGATCTGATCCGCGAACGGATCAAGCGGCTGCGGGAGAGCTTGCGATGAAGAAGACCAGGAATGGCGATTCGATGCGCGGCTCGGGCGATGTATTCGCCGATCTCGGCTTCGCAGATGCGCCGTTGATGCGGATGAAATCGCGGCTTGCGGGCGAGATTGCGCGTGCGCTCGACCGCCGGGAGCTGTCGGTCCGCGCAGCGGCGAAGGAAGCCGGCGCGACCGCCGCCGATCTCTCGCGCATCCGCAACGCCGATCTCGATCGCTTCACGCTTGACCGTCTGGTGCGGATCGCGGAGCGGTTGGGGTGTCGCGTGGAGATCAAAATCGGTAAGGCGGCGTAACGATCGGAATGCGCTGGAGCCAAGGCAGCGAGGACGCGGGCAGATGATGGCGGCGGTCAAGCACGCGATCGGTGCCGCCAATTACGCCAAGGGCCGCCTCCCGGAGGCGATCAAGCTGTTCCGCGATCTTTCGCTCGGCAGGGAGTTCGCGCCGTTCCTGACGATCCCGGCGTATGAGCTGATCGCATAACTGCACTGCACAACGGTTGTTGGCGATCCGCATTGCAACGCGCTGTCGGGCCGAATAGCATCGGCAATCAGAGAAGGATGGCCGTAGACGGGCGCTCTTTCCTTCTTCACCTCATCAAAACGGAGCAGGTTGGGTTATGGCGTACAACATTCTAATCATGGGCGCGGCCTACGGCTCGCTGCTGGCTTCCAAAATGCTGTTCGGCGGCCACAAGATTCATCACATCTGCCTGCCCGCCGAAGCTGACCTGATCAACGCCGAGGGCTTCCGCGTCCGCCTGCCGGTGAAGGGTCGCAAGGATCCGGTGTTGCTCGATTCCACCAAGCTTCCCGGCAAGGTGACCGCGGGCGGAGCGCAGGGCGTCAATCCCGCCGACTACGACCTGGTCGGACTTGCGATGCAGGAGCCGCAGTACCGCTCGCCCGGCGTGCGCGAACTGCTCGATGCGGTGGCGAAATCGCGCGTGCCCTGCATGTCGATCATGAACATGCCGCCGCTGCCTTACGTCAAACGCATCCCCGGCCTCAATTACGACGCGCTCAAGCCCGCCTACACCGATCCGAGTGTGTGGGACAATTTCGATCCCGGGCTGCTGACGCTGTGCAGCCCCGATCCGCAGGCGATCCGCCCGCCGGACGAGAAGGTCAATGTGCTGCAGGTGACGCTGCCGACCAACTTCAAGGTGGCGAAGTTCGACAATGACAAGGGCACCGCGATCCTGCGCCAGCTTGAGAAGGACATCGACGCAGTGCGCTTCGATCCGGGCGACGGCAGCAAGATCGAGCTTCCCGTGAAGCTGCGCGTGCACGATTCCATCTTCGTGCCGCTCGCCAAGTGGTCGATGCTGCTCGCCGGCAACTACCGCTGCATCACCAAGGACGGCATGCGGACCGCGCAGGAGGCGGTGCATAGCAACCTCGCGGAGTCGAAGTCGGTGTACAATTTCGTGTTCGACCTTTGCGTCAAACTTGGCGCCGCACCCGGCGATCTGGTGCCGTTCGAGAAATATGCCGCCGCCGCGCAGAGCCTGTCGCGCCCGGCTTCCGCCGCGCGTGCGCTTAACAACGGCGCGCCCAACATCGAACGCGCCGACAAGCTGGTGCAGCTCATCGCCAAGCAGAAAGGCATGAGCCATCCGGCGATCGACGCCCAGGTGGCGCTGGTCGATGCGCGGCTGGAGGCCAACCGCAAGAAGGCGGCGGCGTGAGCGCGCGGTTACTAAGACAACACAATGTGTTCGTTGTCGGTATGTAGGGCGGGTTAGCCAAGGGCGTTACCCGCCCTATGCTCGCTCGCTGCGGGCTGGCTCGCCACGCGTCCTTGAGGGATAATTGCGCAATGACATTCACCCGCATCACCATCGATCCGGCCGTCTGTACCGGCAAGCCTTGCGTCCGGGGACTTCGGTTCCCGGTGGCGCGTCTGCTCGGACTTTTGGCGGCGGGCGAGACGCGCGAACAGATTCTCAAAGCCTATCCCTATCTCAAACCAGGGGACCTCGGCGAGGCGCTTCGCTACGCGGCCTTCCTTGCCGAAGACGAGACGGTCGAGCTTGCGCCGACGAACTGAGCCGTGAGCGCGAAGCTTACAGCCCCGTCGCTTTCTTCAGCGCCTTGTCTATGCGGGACTGCCACCCCGGTCCATCGGCCTTGAAGCGTTCCACCACATCGCGCGTCAGGCGCAGCGACACGGCGACCTTGGTGGGTTCCTTCTGTGGCCCGCGCCCGCGCCGGCTTTCTGCCAGCGCCGGGAATGCTTTCGCGAACGGCTTTGCGCGCTGGAAATCTTGCGCGGTCCATTCCGGGTTATCGGGGTCGGCGGCGATGCCGGCCTGGATGCGGGCTTCCTCTGCATCGGAGATCGCGCGTGCCTTGCGCTTAGGTTTTGTCATGCAGTTTCCTTTCTGCCCGGCTCGCCGGGCGCAAGCTGATCACGGAGATCGCCTCGGCGCCGAGCGGCGAAAAGACCAGCGTCACAAGCTCATTGCTTAACCGGCCAATGGCTCGAAATCGCGGACGTCCGCCTTTACCGGCATGGCCGGGGACCACAATTGCGGTTTCCCAGTCGATGGATTCCGCATCCGCCAGATCGAGCCCATGCGTAGCGATATTGGCTTCGCGCTTGGGCTCGTCCCAGACGATCCTCATATTTTAGTGTATATACGATTTGTTTGATGGTAGCAACCAGGCCGTTGCCGGAAGGCAAGATCGAGCTTCCCGTGAAGCTGCGCGTCCACGACTCGATCTTCGTGCCGCTCGCCAAGTGGTCGATGCTGCTCGCCGGCAACTACCGCTGCATCACCAAGGACGGCATGCGGACCGCGCAGGAGGCGGTGCATAGCAACCTCGCGGAGTCGAAGTCGGTGTACAATTTCGTGTTCGACCTCTGCGTCAAGCTCGGCGCCAATCCAAACGACCTCGTGCCGTTCGAAAAATACGCCGCCGCGGCGCAGAGCCTGTCGCGTCCGGCCTCCGCCGCGCGCGCGCTCAACAACGGCGCGCCCAACATCGAACGCGCCGACAAGCTGGTGCAGCTGATCGCCAAGCAGAAAGGCATGAGCCATCCGGCGATCGACGCGGGGGTGGCCTTGGTCGATGCGAGGCTGGAGGCCAACAGGAAATCTGCCGCCCGGTGACGGCTCCATGGCCGGCCTCGGGTGACAGGTTGCCGGACTCTAGCCGGAGGATTTCTCCAATTGGCTCTCGCACAGCCGGTAGTGGTCGCCCTCGCGCTCGAGCGCGAAATGCCGGCGGTGGAAGGCGGCAAGCGTCGAGCGATGCCCGATCGAAATGATGGTCGTGCCCTTGAGCCGCTGCTCCAACAATTTGTAGATCGCGGCTTCGGCCGGCTCGTCGAGCGAGGCCGTGGACTCATCGAGGAACAGATAATCGGGCGCGTGCAATAATGCGCGGGCGATGCCGAGCCGCTGCTGCTCGCCGAGCGATAGAATGCGATTCCAATGCGCCTCCTCCTCGATGCGCGCAACCAGACCCGGCAGGCCGACCGCGGCAATCAGCTCGGCCACGCGCGCGCTGTCATAAGTTCCAGGCTCTGCCGGATAGGCCACGGCGGCTGCCAGCCGCGCGACCGGAAAATAGGGCCGCTGCGGCAACATCATCAGCCTGGCATTCTTCGGCACCACGATGGTGCCGGAACCGAACGGCCAGATCCCGGCGAGCGCCCGGAATAGCGTCGATTTGCCTGCGCCCGACGGCCCGGTGAGCAGCACGCGGTCGCCGGCTGCGACCTCAAGATCGTTGGCATTCACCAGCGGCAAGCCGTTGGGCAGCCGCACGGCCAATTCCTTCAAGGCGATGACTGCGCCGTCGCCGGCTGCAATCTCGACCACCGGCGGCTCGACCGCTACCGCCTGCGCGTCCGCGACCGCTTGGCCGAAGCCGGCAAGCCGTTCGATGACCGCCCGCCATTCGGCGATCGTTCGATAGACGTTGATGAAGAACGACAGCGCGCCCTGCACGCTGCCGAAAGCGGAGGCCGTCTGCATCAGCCCGCCGAGTTGCACCGCGCCCGCGAAATAGGCCGGGCTCACCACGATGAACGGGAATACGATCGAAGTTTGGGTATAGCCGGCGGTGAAGAAAGTGAGCTTCTTCTGCCGCGTCATGATCGCCAGCCAATTGCTGACCACGCGTCCGAAGCGTTCGCGCAGGCGGTCGTGTTCGGCCTGTTCCCCGGCCAGCAGCGCGATCTGCTCGGAGTTTTCGCGCACGCGCACCAGGTTAAAGCGAAAGTCCGCCTCATAGCGCTGCTGATTGAAATTGAGTCCCACCAGCGGCCAGCCGATCAGGTGCGTGAGCGCCGTGCCTGCGAGCGCATAGATCAGTGCCGCCCACACCAGATAGCCGGGTATGTTGAAGTCGGTCCCGAATAGATGCAGCGGCGCGAGCGAGGAGAGGCCCCACAGGATGACGACGAACGAACCGAGGGTGACGATGGCACTGAGGAATCCGATCCCGATCGTCAGCGTCCGATCCACGAAAAGATGAATGTCCTCCGCGATGCGCTGGTCAGGATTGTCGGCGGCATCGCCCAAAAGCTGCATGCGATAATGGTTTGCGTCGCTCAGCCAGTCACCGAGATAGGCGTTGGTCATCCATCGCCGCCAGCGAATCTGCAGCCATTGATTGAGATAGAGCTGATAGACCGCGAGCACGATCAAGATCGTCGCCAGCACGCAAAAAAACAGCAGCTCGCTGACGAAGGTATCCCAGTTGCGCTCCTGCAGCGCATTGTAGAACCGGTTGTTCCACTGGTTGAGCAGCACCGTGATGCCGACAATGGACAATTCGATGGTGATGACGGCGGCGAGCAGGGCGCGGCCGGGCCAGCGGTCCTCGGAACGAAAATAGGGACTGGCAAGGCGCCAGATCGTGACGAGCGTCGCGATAAAACCTTGCACGGTCTGTTCTCCTGTGGCGGGCCGGGTGGGTAAATGTGGCCGAGTGGAATGCTATCGACTTAGGGCTGACGGATGCTGGATGATGCAGGATTCTGTCCTATTTCGCTCAAAATCGCCGCAAAAAAAGGCACAGCGGGCCCGCGGCCGAGAGCGCCAAATCTTGCGTCCGAACGCCACAACCCGTACGATTGTATTTAAGGGTTGCCCGATCCACACTAAATGTGGGGTCGCGGAATAAGACCCGATAAAAATTGTTCGCTGGATGAAGCATCCAAAGGGAGGAAAACGACATGGCTACCGGTAAAACCCGTTCGACTACCCGCCGTAAGTTCCTCGGCGGTGCGGCCGTTGCCGGCGTGGCGACGATCGCGATGCCGCAGGTTTCGCGTGCGCAGACGGTCACGCTCAAGATGCAGACCTCGTGGCCTGCCACCGACATCTTCACCGAAATGGCGCAGCAATATGTGGAGCGCGTCAACTCCATGGCCGGCGGACGGCTCAAGATCGACCTTCTAAACGCCGGCGCCGTGGTGCACGCCTTCCAGGTGCTCGACGGCGTGCACGGCGGGCAGATCGACGCCGCGCATACGGTGACCGTGTATTGGTACGGCAAGCACAAGGCCGCTTCGCTGTTCGGCACCGGCCCGGTGTTCGGCTTCAACGCCAACGAAGGCCTCGGCTGGATCTACAACGGCGGCGGAAAAGAGCTGTTCGAAGAGCTCCAGGTCCAGGTCATGAAGCTCAACGTAAAAAGCTTCTTCGCCATGCCGATGCCGACCCAGCCGCTCGGCTGGTTCAAGAAGCCGGTCACCAGTGCCAACGACCTCAAAGGCTTGAAATACCGCACCGTCGGTCTCGCGGCCGACTTGTTCCAGGCGCTGGGCTCCTCGGTCGCGCAGCTTCCGGGCGGCGAGATCGTGCCGGCCATGGAGCGCGGCGTGATCGACGCGTTCGAGTTCAACAACCCGACCTCGGACCGCCGCTTCGGCTCGGCCAACGTCGCCAAGAACTACATGATGGGCAGCCATCACCAGGCGACCGAGTACTTCGAGATCATGTTCAACCGGACCAAGTACAACGCGTTGCCCAAGGAGCACCAGGCGATACTGCAATACGCCGCCGAGGCCGCGTCTTCCGCCAACGAGTGGAAGGCGATGGACCAATATTCGAAAGACTTGCAGGAGTTGATCAGCGTGGAAAAAGTCAACGTCCTGCGCACGCCGCAGAGTGTGTTCGACGCCCAGATCAAGGCCTGGGACGGCCTCATCGCGACGCTCGGCCAAGACCCGTTCATGAAGAAGGTCATGGAGTCCCAGAAGGCTTGGGTCAGGCGGGTCGTGTTTTACAACATGTTGAACGCGACCGACTACAAGGGCGCCTTCAATCATCACTTCCCGGGCGTGTTGAAGATTTGATCGTGTTCAGCGGCACGCTTGTGCCGACTGCAATCGGGTAGGGCGGCGCAATATCACGCCGCCCTACCTATTATTGGGGCGAATTCTTGGGGGCGCGAATGCTGAAGAATCCGCGAAGCGGTCGGCCATGACGCGCTTCCTTCACTTCATCGACTCGCTAAGCACGTGGGTAGGAAAGTCCTTCGCGTGGCTTATCCTCGTGCTGACGCTCGGCATCAGCTACGAGGTCTTCGTGCGCTACGTGTTGCGCGCGCCGACCACCTGGGCCTTCGACTTTAGCTACATCAATTACGGCGCGCTGTTCCTCATGGCCGGCGCCTACACGCTCTCGCGCAACGGCCACGTGCGCGCCGACGTCGTCTACCGCCTCTGGTCGCCGCGGGTGCAGGCGAGCATGGATCTCCTGCTCTACGTCATCTTCTTCCTTCCGGCCGTGGCGTCGTGGATGTATGCCGGCTTGCCATACGCGGTGCAGTCGATCGGATTCCGCGAGGTGAGCATCTTCAGTCCCGCCGGCGTCCCCGTATTTCCGTTGAAGACACTGATTCCGGTAGCCGGCGTGCTCTTACTCATCCAGGGGGTCGCCGAAATCATCCGTTGCGTTCTCTGCATTCGCCTCGGTCATTGGCCGCAACGGCTGCACGACGTCGAGGAAACGGAAAGTATAATCCTGCAAGAGCGGAAACTGCAAGCTGGGCAGGGCAATCCGGCGCAAGCGGGTCAGAAGGAGGTTTGAGTATGACTGACCCGCAAGTCGGCATGTTGATGCTGGGATTGTTCATCTTCATCATCATGCTGGGGTTCCCGATCGCCTTCACGCTGATCGCCATGGGCGTGGGCTTCGGCTTCTACGCCTATTTCACGCCCGGCCAGGAGTTCATTCAGAACCGCGTCTTCACGCTGCTCGTGCAAAAGACGTTCGAGGTGGCGTCGAGCGACGTGCTGGTGGCTATACCTTTGTTCTTATTCATGGGGTACCTGGTCGAGCGCGCGAACATTCTCGATCGCCTGTTCCACTCGCTGCAAATCTCCATGAAGAACGTCCCCGGCGCGCTTGCCGTGGCGACATTGGTCACTTGCGCCATGTTCGCGACCGCGACCGGCATCGTCGGCGCGGTCGTGACCCTGATGGGACTGCTCGCGTTCCCGGCCATGCTGAAGGCGGGATACGACGTGAAGCTCTCGGCCGGTGTCGTGTGCGCGGGTGGATGCCTCGGTATCCTGATTCCGCCCAGCATTCTCCTCATCGTCTATGCGGCGACCGCGGGCGTCTCCGCCGTCAAGCTGTATGCAGCGGCCTTTCTGCCCGGCTTCCTGCTGACTGCGCTCTATATCGTCTACGTGATTATCCGGACGACGATCAACCCGAAGCTCGCGCCGAAACTGCCGAAGGAGCAAACAGACATTCCATTCGGCCAAGTAGTGTGGTCGCTCGCGACCTCGTTTCTTCCGCTCGCGCTGCTGATCACGTCGGTCCTCGGCGCCATTCTGTTCGGACTGGCGACGCCTTCGGAAGCCGCCGGCATTGGCGCGCTCGGCAGCATCGTTCTCGCCGCCGCCTATGGCGCGCTCAATTTCACGATGCTGCGCGATTCCGTGTACTTGACCGCGCGGGCAACCGCGATGGTCTGCTACCTGTTCGTCGGGTCATGGACCTTTTCGGCCGTGTTTGCCTATCTCGGTGGACAGTCGGTGGTCGAAAACTTCTTCCTCGGATTGAACCTGTCGACGACCGGCTTCTTGCTTCTCACCCAGATCATCATCTTTCTGCTCGGTTGGCCGCTGGAATGGACCGAGATCATCATCATTTTTGTGCCGATCTTCCTGCCGCTGCTACCGAAGTTCGGTGTCGACCCAATTTTCTTCGGGATTCTGGTCGCGCTGAACACCCAGACCGCCTTCAACACCCCGCCGGTGGCCATGGCCGCGTTCTACCTGAAGGGTGTCGCACCGCCGTGGGTGAAGCTCACCGATATTTTCAGCGGTGCGCTGCCCTTCGTGTGGATGGTGTTCATGACCATGATCCTGGTCTACATATTCCCGGGAATAGCGCTGTGGCTGCCTGACTACCTGTACACCGCGCGGTGAAACGCGTGCTGGAATCGGCCTGGAACTCGATCGAATGAGCCTGGGCGCGCTCAGCATCACCGAGGCGGCGGCGCATATCCGCGAAGGCCGCATCACAGCCGCCGAGCTTGTCGGCGACTGCCTCAAGCGTATCGATGAGATCGACGCCGAGGTTCAGGCTTGGACCTTCCTCGATCGCGACCACGCAATGCGGCAGGCCCTGGCGCTCGACGAGCATCGCAAGGCAGGCAATGCGCTCGGCCCGCTGCATGGCGTTCCGCTCGGCATCAAGGACATATTCGACACTGGCGACATGCCGACCGAGTTCGGATCGAAGCTGTGGGCCGGCCGCACGCCGCGCAGCGACGCCTACGCGGTCGCGCGATTGCGCGGGGCTGGCGCGGTGATTATGGGCAAGACCGTGACCACCGAATACGCCTATTTCCAACCCGGCAAGACGCGGAACCCGCATGATAAGGAGCGCACGCCGGGCGGCTCCTCCAGCGGCTCGGCCGCGGCGGTCGCGGCTCACATGGTGCCGGGCGCGATCGGCAGCCAGACCAACGGCTCGGTGATCCGTCCCGCGGCCTTCTGCGGCGTCGTCGGCTTCAAGCCGAGCCATGGGTTGATCCCGCGCACTGGCGCGCTCCTGCTGTCGCGTACGCTCGATCAGGTCGGCGTGTTCGCCCGCTCGGTCGAGGATGCGGCGCTCTTGGCCGAGAACATGGCCGGCTTCGACGGGGAAGACGCCGACACCAGGCCGCTGGCGCGCCCGCCGTTCTCTTCCGTCGCCGCGAGCGAACCGCCTTTGCCGCCGCGCTTCGCCTTCGTGCGCGGGCCGGCCTGGAAACACGCCGAGCCGGCAACCCGTGAAGCGTTCGCCCGGCTCGTTCAGACGCTCGGCCAACAGGTTCAGGAAGTCGAGATTGGAGAAAGCTTCGAACGAGTCATCGATCTCCACAAGACCGTGATGGAAGTGGAAATGGCGCACAATCTGCGCCGCGACTTCGAAAAGGGCGGGGATCAGCTCAGTCCTGTGCTGCGCGAGCTGATTGAGCGCGGCCGGGGCAAGACGGCGGTCGATTACACCACGGCTGTGGCCGCGATCGGGCCGCTCAATGTCGGGCTCGACGAGTTGTTCAACGAATACGATGCGATCCTCACGCCGGCTGCGCCGGGCGAAGCGCCTCGCGGGCTCGACGCCACCGGCAACCCGATTTTTTGCACGCTTTGGACGTATCTCGGTACTCCGGCGATCACGCTGCCGCTGCTGCAATCGGAGGCCGGACTGCCGCTGGGCGTGCAACTTATCGGCCGGCGCGGTAACGACGCCCGCCTCTTGCGCACGGCGCGTTCCCTGGTCAAGACTGTCGGAAGCGGGAGGCGCGGCGGCCGGAAGAATGCCGCGGCCGGCGAGGCTACAGTTCAGAGCGGAAAGAAGAGGAAAGCGTCATGATTTTCATCACCGGCCTCATCGGAATTGTCGGACTCGGCCTGTTCCTCGGGATCATGATCTGGTGGGTCAAGGCGCTGCCGCTCATCATCATCGTGGTCCTCGTCTTGCTGCTGCTGCTCTACGACTGGGTCCAGACGCTCCGCTTCGGCGAAAGTGGCGCCAGCCGCCGCTGACGCGTACGGCACTCACCCGGTTGCCCGATGATCGTGAGCTGGGCGAAGCGCGAGAAGTCGCCGGTGATGGGCTTGAGCCCGCCCGGGCGGAAAATCGCCTCGTTGCCCCTCGCATTCAACCATGACGCCGCATCCGCGGCGGTCAGCCTGGAGTAAATGATGCAATCCACTTGCCTGACGCAGGGCCCGCGCCGCGTTGCCCGCCTTGTTGCGATGTTGTCCGCTCTGGTTGTCGTCGTGCCTTGTGCGGGCGCCGCCGCCGAGATTCGTTTTCCCTTCGACAAGGCACTGCTGCTCGATGCACCGCCGATACGCCCCGCCAAGCGCGTTCCCGGCCTGACGATCTCACCCGACGGCTCGGCCACAATCGATCTGTGGTGCAAAAGCGTTTCCGGCCGTGTGGAGCTTGGCGAGACCTCGATCACAATTGTGCCGGGCGGTCTGCCGGACGCTTTGCCGTCGATGATGAGCGCCGGCCAATGCACGCCGGCGCGCATGCAAGCGGACGAGGACATGCTTGCCGCGCTCTCGCAGGTCACCGCCTGGCGTCGTGAAGGCGTTTCCATCGTGCTCGCGGGCGCAAAGCCGCTGCGCTTTCGTCCTGCCAGCAATTAACGCCAGCTGGATCGAGTTGCCGTAAATACGGCACCTGTTCCGGGGTGATGGACGTTTTTGCGGCAGGCGGCCTGAAAATCGCGCAGTTTTGTCTTGAACCGGCGCGCAGACGGAAGACAATGGCCATGCCGGGGTTCTGCTAAATGGCCTGCCGCTTGCATT